>PHCM01000331.1 GCA_002842255.1 Betaproteobacteria bacterium HGW-Betaproteobacteria-2
AAATCCTCGAGCGACTTGCCGGAAAGCTTGCCATGCCCCTCGAAGCTGTTGACCGAATAGAACTCATCTCCGTTATCCGCCGGATAGGCATGGCCTTTTTCTATCAATTGACCGATCATGGCCACCATGTCTGCGATATGCATGGTGGCACGCGGCTCGATATCCGGCCTCAATACGCCCAGTTTTTCGGAGTCCTCATCCATGGCCCGGATGAACTCATCAGTCAGCGCTTGGATCGTAATGCCACGCTCATTAGCGCGGTTGATGATCTTGTCATCGATGTCCGTGATATTGCGCACGTAAGTAACATCAAAACCGGAAGCCCGCAGCCAGCGGTTGACCATATCGAACACCACCATCACGCGTGCATGGCCAAGATGACAATAGTCATAAACCGTCATACCACAAACGTACATGCTGACCTTGCCGGCAACGATCGGGGCGAATGTCTGCTTTTCACGGGCGATGGAATTATAGATTTTGAGCATTTTTCGGGAGGTTTATCGCTGACAGAACTCTGAACGTATCGACGCGTTAAAATTCTGCTGCAAAATTAATCACTAAGAAATGAAATGAGCTATTGGAGGTTGATTGGGCTTGTTGTTAGAATTGCTACTTATTTGACTCGAAAAGTATATCACAATGCCATTAATCCGCGCTTTGCCTCGTGCTTTGTTACTGATTGCCTCTATCTTCGTTTTTGGTATCGCCCAGGCAGAAGACTTGAAGGATATCGCCCAACTCGCCAATCAAGGCCAGCAGGCAGCGGCTCTTGAGCGCGTGAACTCTTACATTGCCTCCAACCCCAAGGATGTCCAGGCGCAATTCATCAAGGGCGTGATTCTGGCAGAGCTGAATCGCCGCGACGAAGCCATCAAGATATTCGCCGACATTACCAGCAAAAACCCTAACCTGCCCGAGCCACACAACAACCTGGCCGTTCTTTACGCTGAGAAAGGTGAGTACGATCAGGCCAGAAAAGCGCTGGAAAGCGCAATCAAGACGCACCCCAGCTATGCCACCGCACACGAGAACCTTGGTGACATCTATGCCAGAATGGCATCCGAAGCCTATGACAAAGCCCTGCAACTGGATAGCGGCAACACCCGCGCGCAAAACAAGCTGGCCCTGATTCGCGACCTGTTCTCCTCCACCAAGAAACCGGTCATGAGTGCAACACGTCCGGTAACCAAGGCCAGTGAGCCGACCAAGCTGGCGGATGCCAAACCGGCAGCTTCCAAACCAGCTGCGAAACCTGCACAAGTCGCGTCACCGACAACCGCACCAGCAACACCCGCCCCGGCCGCTGCGGCCGACGCCAGCGAAGATATCAAGGCAGCTGTCGCAAAATGGGCAAAGGCCTGGTCTGATCAGGATGTTGATGCCTACCTGGCCAGCTACAGCTCCAGCTTCAAGACACCCAAGGGTGAAAGCCGCAGCGC
>PHCM01000035.1 GCA_002842255.1 Betaproteobacteria bacterium HGW-Betaproteobacteria-2
TCAGCAGCGATGCCGGCGACAAGGCGATTCGCCGTATCGAAGGCATCATCAATTCCATGACCCCGCTGGAACGCCGCAAGCCGGAAGTCATCAAGGCCACCCGCAAACGTCGCATCGCCGATGGTGCCGGCGTGCAGGTGCAGGAAGTCAATCGCATGCTGAAGCAGTTTGAAGAAGCCCAGAAAATGATGAAGATGTTCTCCAAGGGCGGCATGAGCAAGATGATGCGCGCCATGCAGGGCAGGTTTCCCGGCATGCGCTGATTTTGCATTGACGCGGTGCGTGGTTTTCAGGATAATCACGCCCTTTCCGTAGTCTTGTTCCACAAGGCTACATGGGCTGTTAGCTCAGCTGGTAGAGCAGCGGACTTTTAATCCGTTTGTCGTGGGTTCGATCCCCGCACAGCCCACCAAAAAATAAAAGGGGTTACGTGAAAACGTAACCCCTTTTTGTTTCTCGACGTATTTGCTATACAGGGATCGGAAAGTGATCGTAGTTAGAGCACTCAAGTAGAGAACCATAAATTCCTGCAATACACTTTTGTCTTATTGTAGAAAATCAATTATTTTCTGAAATAAAAATTGACTTTGTTTGAAGTTCTACAATAAGATTATCTTTATTGTAGAAAGGCTATGATTTTCTTAAATATGAATCTTGACGATTATTTTGCTGGGCAGCTCGAAGCGCAATATGAATATCAAAGCTTTTTACCCACGCAAATACACCACCCCTGGATTATTGCGGATGCCAAGTTGCAAACACTGCTTGGCCAGGCAGACCGTGTTTTGGGGGAGCTCAACGCCTTTTCTCAACTAGTACCCGACATTGAGTTTTTTATCCGTACCTATGTGGTTAAAGAGGCTACGCAGTCTAGCAAAATTGAAGGGACGCAAACCAATATTGAGGATGCTTTTAAAAAAGAGGCAGACTTAAGCCCGGAAAAGCGCGATGACTGGGCCGAGGTACAAAATTACATCCATGCAATTAACTTTGCCATTGAAAGTCTGGAGCGGTTGCCATTATCAAACCGATTGCTGAGGGATACCCATGCGGTACTGCTTTCTGGCGTGCGTGGTAAAAATAAAATGCCGGGGGAGTTTCGTACCAGCCAAAACTGGATTGGTGTGAGCTTGAAGAATGCCGTGTTCGTACCACCACATCAGAGCCGTGTTACTGAGTTGATGAGCGATCTGGAAAAGTTCTTACATGATGAGCAAATCAATGTTCCACCACTAATTAAAATAGCCATTGCACATTATCAGTTTGAGACAATACACCCATTTCTGGATGGTAATGGCCGACTTGGCCGCTTGATGATTTCTTTATACCTGGCGTCTGAGAGATTGCTGACAAAACCGGCACTTTATCTTTCTGATTATTTTGAGCGCAATAAAACTGCCTATGTCGATCATTTAATGGCAGTACGGCAAGGTCACAATATGCGTGAGTGGGTTGTTTTCTTTTTATATGGCATTAAGGAAACAGCGGAGAGTGCTATAGGCGTGTTTAAAGAAATATTGGTGATCAAAGAGCGCATCGAGCGTGAAGTATTGCCGAGATTTAGTCAACGTCGACAGGAAAATGTGCAAAGGTTAATGCGTCATTTATATGAACGTCCTGTTGTGGATATCAAGAATGTTTCGGAGTTGCTAAATACAACGCCGAATACAGCAGGCGCATTAGTTGATGATTTAATCAAACACAACGTGTTAAGAGAGCTGACAGGCCAGCAGCGTAACCGCTTGTTTATTTTTTATGAGTATTTAAACTTGTTTACAAGACAGTGAGAATCTTAATATCAATAAAACTTCTATCCGTTTGTCGTGGGTTCGATCCCCCGCACAGCCCACCAATAAAACAAAGGCTTATGCTTCGGCATAGGCCTTTTGTTGCGTCTAACGTGACTTAAACGTGTTAAGACTGACCACGTTCCTTTCCTGATGTTTCTGCTGACATTGCTTGAAAATCTTTTACCTAACACATTGATTGCTTCAGTTGTTATAAGTTAGTAATTTGGCTTTGAAGAATCTTCTGGAACAAAATAGTATTTTTGCCCAGCCGCTGGTTTAGTAATCTAATTATTTGACGATGACTTTCTTTTAAAGAAAATCTTTTGTAGGTTTTAACTCCATTGAAATCCCTGACTCCCAGAGAACTTTTTCAACTGCTTTCAATTGTTGAGTTTCATATATGCCTTTTGCAACTTTGAATAACTCCGCTCCCAACTCAGTCAAAAATTCCAATTCAATAGCAGACGTTCTAAAAATATTAAACCAAGTTACTGGATTAACCCATGATAAGCTGTCCTTGATTAAATAACTTTTATCAAAGTATTCCATCTCTTCAAATTCTTGGTAAACATGATTTCTGATAACTGTCTTCATATCTTTATAAGAAACTAATCCTAATTCCGCTAAATGTATAACGTCCATATGCGTCATGTTGGTATAAAGAATTTGATTAGTCTGAAAGCCTATTACTCGAGCAAATATTATTTCGTCATGCCCTATAAATTTAAAAACTCCGGAACAATAGTTGAAAAATAAAGTGGCCTCTCTAGTGCTTAAAGTTTTAAGAATTTGAAGTGCTCTTATGGAAAATTGGCCCGGAGTTGAAACTTCACCAGCCAAGATTCTTGCCCAAATTATTTGTAAATCGTCGTCAGATACATCTTGGCAGAGGTTATAAAATTCTTGCATCCAATCTTCATTTGGAGGGACGCCATTTGCCTCCTCCGGAAGTTCGTTTAGAGCTTTATCGTTTATAGATTCAATATTACGTTGTCTCTTGGACTCAATTTTGACTATTCTTTCCGATGCTCGTTTTAAGATTAGTTCCTTTTCAATATGTGATTCAGCTTGAATTATGTCCGCATCTGCTTGGGCTTTTGCCATTCGTCTTAAGTGGGTGGGAGCATACACAGCACCAATGGCATTGCTGACAGCTTCGATTAGTTTGGAAGCTGGTTCAGAGATTCCCTTCAAATCTATGATGGAAGAGCTTTGTTCAAGCATCTCTATCTCCTGAATTTAGGAAAAAATCGTTTCATAAAGTTTGCTAACTTTCTGATCTATTTGATAGTTGTTTCTTAATAGCTAGCTCTAGACAAGAATAATGAATTTATCATCGAATGGATAAAAATTATCCTCAATAACCCATGACTTAGCGAATGTATATAGCGATCTCATTATGCTATCGAATATGAATTTGATGGCGATGAAATTTTAGATAATCAATTTGAGACTGATTAAACATCCCTACATTTTTAAATGGGTAGAATCTATAGGGTCGGAGTCATTTAAAGTTCTCCACAAAAGATAGTTTCTCATTGTCTCTCTCTTTCAGTAGATTGATATCACTTTGCTTTCTGGGACGACCTCGAGGTTTCGATTGCACCCGTCTACCAAGCGTCATTTCAATTTCGGCTTTGAATCGGTCTGTGCCCGTGACCAGTTCGCTATTGAGCGCAGTCCTTACTTCGTGGAGTGTTTCCGGGGCCAGGTGCGTATGGAACAGGGCTTGATAGGCTTTCTGCTTTTGTTCCGGTGTGATTCCGAGAGATTGGTATTCCGGGTGCTGGGTGATTAGTTCGTTTGTTGCTCCGAGTCCATTGGCCCGATAGCTTGACCATTTGTACTCTTCCGGGTGTTTGACCATGCGGGCACGCACCGGGTTGAGTTCGATGTAGCGCATACAGGTGAGCAGGTATCGTTCGCTTTGGATCAGGCTGGCTTTGTAGCGGCCTTCCCATAGGGTGCCGCTGCGGTTGTAGGTGTAGTTGATGTATTGCACGTAGCGACGACCGACCGATTGCATGAGGCGGGCGATGCTTTCCAGTTGATTTGGGGTGACCAGCAGGTGCACATGGTTGGTCATGAGAACGTAGGCATGGATGTCGTTGGCATATTTCTGTGCGGCTTCGGTCAGGCAGCCCAGATAGAATTGATAGTCTTCTTCCGCAAAGAAGGTGACCTGGCGGTTGTTGCCGCGCTGTATGACGTGCTGCGGGTTGCCAGCTACATTCAATCTGGGTTTGCGTGCCATCTCTCTCTTCCGGTCAATTTTCAATAACTCTCTAGTTTAGAAAGCTATTGAAAATTGACTCCGACCCCATTTTCTTTTTCAAGCTGCACCAGAAAAGTTGCGCGCTATAAAGGCTATTGTCAAACCTCCACCTGATATCAAAGTTGATGAAGATGGAAAGTTAGATCCTGCAACGATGTCCAGGAAGATGCGACGTGCTTATGAAAGGGAGTTGGCTAGAGGTACATTTAATACTCAGCCCATGGATAAGCCCAAACCATGCCTACTATTGGAGCCTTTGACCCAGAGCAAAGGTTGAGAGAGTTACTTAAAGAGAAGAAAGGACATCTTACTCGCCAAGAGCGAAACCAGAAGAATGCCCTTATGCTCGCTGGTGTAGACTCTGTGTGATAAGTCTTGCTATGTTATTGCGCTAAGACTCATCTTCTTAATCTAATATATTGCTATATAGTGCAATATTAAAGTCTATTATATTGCGCTATATAGCAATATTATGTATTGTAATATTGCTATATGACGCAAAGGACAGTATATGGACGAGAGCTTTAGTAAGCTGAAACGTAATCAGATTGAGAAGTCTCTAAAAGTGTGGCGGGATGCCGAGCTCCCTGTGAGGCCTAGTATTGGGTGGATTAGAGCCATTCGCCAGGCACTAGATATGCCTGCGTCTTATTTGGCTCATAAGCTAGGTGTTGTGCCCTCTACTATATCAAGATTAGAAGACTCTGAGACTTATGATGCTATTACTCTGAGCAGTTTAAAAAAAATAGCTGAGTCACTAAATTGTGACCTGCAGTACTGTTTGGTGCCCAGAAAGTCTATAGAGGCAATGAAAAGAGATCAGGCTGAAAAGGTTGTGCGTCAGAGGATGAGGTCAGTGCGTCATACAATGGTTCTTGAATCTCAAGGTACCTCGAAACATAGTACTAATAATCAGATAGAAGACGAGATCAATACATTGCTAAATAGAAATATTAAAGGCTTATGGCGTTTGAAATAGAATATCCACTTGGAGCAACTCCCTTATCAGAAGAGGAAAAAGAGGGGCTAATTCCAAAGCACATGACACATCACGCCGAGTTGAATGAGTGGGAGCAGTTGAATATATACAAAGGCGAGGAATGGGCATGGAGTAGGAATAGGGAAATTCTAAATTTGGCGTATCTAAAACAACTGCATGAAAGGATGTTCGATAGAACATGGTCATGGGCAGGGACGTTTAGACATTCAGATAAAAATATAGGCGTCGACTGGACTCAAATATCTTCGCGGATCTATGACTTACTAAATGATGTGGAATACCAAATGGAACACCAGTCATTTGGAATGGTAGAAATAGCCACAAGATTTCATCATAGGCTTGTCTTTATACATCCCTTTCCGAATGGAAATGGCAGGCACTCTAGATTAATGACCGATTTGCTTCTTCATAAAATGGGATTGGAAAGGTTTACCTGGGGCAGAGTTAATCTAGTCAATCCGAGTGATACTAGAAATGAATATATAGCTGCTCTACAAGAAGCTGATAGGGGTGATTATCAGAGATTGCTGAATTTTGTTAATAGTTAGTTATTGCAGATAAGCATTTCTAATCAACATTGATTAAGTTCGAAGTTGTCAACATAGTGTCAACGAGAAAGGTGATTATAGAAGGTTTTAGTAAGGTAATGATTCTGTAACCATTTGATTTTATGTGCAAAGGGATTTAAAGATTTCAGAGGGCAGAGACTTTTAATCCGTTTGTCGTGGGTTCGATCCCCGCACAGCCACCAAAAATGAAAGGGGTTACGTTTTCACGTAACCCCTTTTTGTTTCTCGACGTATGTGAGTTTGCATTTAATTTGGTACCAATTTGCACTTTATTTGGGATAGCTCTGAGACCCGCATGAATTTTAAACTTCAATTATTCTAGTCTCAAATCAAGTGGAAATTTTACGGTGTGGCAGTAATGCGGTATCAAATAAAGCGTTAAATCATAGACAGAAGAAAAAAACGGCAACAGCACAGGGGAATGCGGTTGCCGTGAGGGGTGCGCAGCGTATCAGCGCGAATCAGGGGTGACGATCTGGGGAGATGCTGCGTTGCGCAGCCGATGGTGCCTGATTCGCGCGAATGATCAACTGCGTACCTGAGGAGATGCTTTGGGATGGCCCGGCCTGAAGTCGGTGGGTTTGTGCAGGGAAGGGCCATGTGGTTGATTCATTTTTTGCTGCACTTCAGCGCGTTGTTCCGGACTCAGGATGGCGAATATCTTTGCATCGGTGAGCGTTCGTTGCAGGATGGTTTTCTTTTCCACTTCTGCCAGCTTGTCGGCAATTTTCCTGACTTTTGCTTCATCAAAAGGCGTGGCCATTGTTGCCTGATGCAATTCAGCCATGAGTTGATGCCGTTGTTTGCTCAAATTGCGCATGACGGGCGCTTGCGGGTGCGCGATTTCAAAAAGCTTGTCCATTTGCGCTTCAGTCAACTCGATCCCTTTCAGGTAGGGCGGCATTTCTTGCATCGGGCCTTTCATGACCATTGGGGAATGTGGCGCGCATTTGTCAGCGTGTGGTTCTCCCTTGCCCATGGGTTCGGCAAGCGCAGCCAGTGGCAGGGTGATGGTGAGTACGCAGATGGCGAGTAATCGTGGGAATTTTGGTGCAATTTTCATCATGACTCCTGAGTGAATGAATGGATGTTTTGATCGATACAGCATGGAGTGCATTTTGCGGGAGTGGACTGTAAATCGACGTTAAGCTTATGTAAAAACTGGTAAAGGTCTTTTGATATTTCAATGTCTTAACGCCAGACTTCACGATGTAAAATTTGGTAAAGCCGGGTCTTAACGCTTGTAAAGAAATCATGGTGCTCGTTATGCTGATCGATATCTGGCGAACATATGCAGGGAAGCATGAATAAAGTCTTGGTGATTGATGATGATGTCGAGTTGGTCGGGATGCTGAAGGAGTATCTTGAGCAGGAAGGCTTCCAGGTTAGCTGTGCGTATGATGGCGAGCACGGAGCGCAATACGCCCTGGCCGGCAAGTTCGATATTATTGTGCTGGATGTCATGATGCCAAAGATCGACGGTATTCAGGCTCTGCGCCTGATACGCGCGCATAGCAAGGTGCCGGTCATTATGCTGACGGCAAAGGGGGACGATGCGGATCGCATCATGGGGCTGGAGCTGGGCGCGGATGACTATGTGCCGAAACCCTGCACACCCCGTGAGCTGGTTGCACGTATTCGTGCCATTCTGCGCCGGATTCAGGATACTGCGAGCCGTGATTCTGAAATTTCGGTTGGGCTTTTGAGTGTTTGGCCGGAACAGCGGTTGGCGTCTTGGGATGGCAAGCCGCTGGAACTGACGAGCACGGAATTCAACCTGCTGGAGATGCTGGTGCGTAACGCCGGACGTGTGGTCAGCAAGGAAGATCTGTCGCTGCATGCACTCGGGCGGGCAATGACCAAGTTTGATCGCAGTATTGATGTGCACCTGAGCAGTATTCGACAGAAAATCGGCCCTTTTCCTGATGGGCGGCATTGCATACAGACGGTGTATCGTATGGGTTACCAGTTGGTCAGGGAATAATGGGCAGACTATTCTGGAAGTTCTTCTTTTTCTTTTTTCTGGCACAACTCACGGCAGTCGTCGGGGTTGGCGTCACGATCTGGTCGCAGGGGCGCGCACATGATGCCAGCCAGAGTTCAGGGATTGAATACAGTCCGCCTGCACGTGCACTGGTGGAGGCCGCCGCTTCCACATTGCAATTCGGCGGTGAAACGGCGCTGAAAAACCTGCTGGAGGGTTGGCAGCAACGCCCCATGCCGCAGGTGCATGCAGTCGATAGCCAAGGCCGCGAGCTGATGCAGCGCGCTTATACGCAAGCAGCGCTTGATGCGGCTGACAAGCATGCTTCAAGCCATATCACGCATGCATATGCCAAACGTGTCCGCTTGACGAGTGGCCTGGAGTATCTGCTTTTTGTGCCGGAAAGTGGACGCCAGCCGCATGCAGCAGGAATGCCACCGCCCAAAAGCCCGCACATGTTCCCGTTCAAGACCCTGATTGCCGGCGTGCTGGCCAGTCTTGTCTTTGCGGCAATGCTGGCGTGGTATTTTTCCAAACCGATCAAGCAGCTGCGCAATGCATTCAACCAGGCATCTGCCGGCAAGCTGGACGTTCGGCTCGGCGCGTCGATGGGGCTGCGCAAGGATGAGCTTTCGGACCTCGGTCACGACTTTGACACGATGGCAACGCGGCTTGGTGCCTTGATTCAGGGGCAGACCCACCTGTTGCATCATGTTTCGCACGAATTGCGTTCACCGTTGGCGCGGATTCAGATGGCGATTGGTCTTGCGCGACAAAGTCCGGAAAAGGTGGAAAATTCTCTGAGCCGTATTCAGCTTGAATCCGAACGCATGGATAAGTTGGTGGGCGAGTTATTGCAGCTCTCACGTCTTGAGTCTGGTGTCATGCGGCTGCATAAGGAAAAAGTTGCTTTCAACGAGGTGCTGGGCGATGTGCTGCAGGATGCCGGTTTCGAGGCGGGCGGCAAGGGTATTGCGATCCGGCTGCATGCGCCCAGCCGGTTTACCCTGATGGGCGAAGCCGAACTGTTGCACAGGGCTATCGAGAACATTGTCCGGAACGCCATCAAATATAGTCCGGAGGGTAGCGAGATCATGGTGGAGTTACGTGCGGATATGGAAACAGGACGCATGTTGCTGTCGGTTTGCGATCAGGGACCGGGCGTTCCGCAGGCCGATATGGAGGCCATTTTTCAGCCGTTCGTGCGATCTGGTGCGCAGAATGGAGATGGGCACGGGGTTGGCCTGGCGATTGCGAAGCAGGTGATGGAGGCGCACGGGGGCGAAATTCGAGCCAGGAACCGGACGACAGGGGGGCTGTGTATTGAGATTGCGCTACCTTATCTGGCCACCTGGGTGTCGAATGCGACTAGTGAACAGTAAGGCATGCCTTTCCTGGTTGGGCACCGACCAATAAAAAAGATCAAAAGAAATCATCAACGCGTCATGCATCACTACGCATAAAACCTTTGCGTGGGCGTACCAGGTTAAGTTTTCATTTCCGATTCAATTGATTTGTTTTCCAGAATCCGTATTTCGTGTTGCGAGAACGGGATGACGATATTCTCGCTACGGAAGGATTCGACGATAGCCTTGGTGATCTCACCCTTGGCGAAGATGTAATCAGGCACCTTGATCCAGGGTTTGACCGCGATTTCGATGGAGGATGTCGCCAGTTTGTTGGTGGTGACGATGGCTTGCGGTTCCTTCAGTACTCGCGGGTTTTTTTGCAGTATCTCGTTGATGATAGCGAGTGCCTTGTCCAGGTCGGTGTCATAGGCGACGCCGACATTGATGTCGAGCTGACGGATCTCGCCGAAGTTGTGCAGGATCTCGCCGACGATCTTGCGGTTGGGAATCACGACCTGGGATTGGTCGTAGTGCCCGAGCACGGTGGAGAACAGGCTGATGTTTTCAACCTGGCCTTCTTCCTCGCCGATGGAGATGTATTCGCCGACACGGAACGGCTTGGTGAAGATGATGGTGAGGCCGGCCATGATATTACCCAGCACACCCTGCATGGCCAGTGCGACACCGGCGCCGGCAACACCGAGACCGGCGATCAGGGGTAGCAGCTGGATGCCGAGATTCTGCAAAGCCATGATGGTGAACATGCCCAGCACGATGATGCGGATGATACGAACCAGCAGTTCCTGTACCGGTGGTTCCAGATTGATCTTGGTCAGCGCTTTGTTGCTGATGTTCCCTATCCAGCGACCGATATAGACACCAGCGATGATGATGGCGATGGCGACGACGACCTTGGGGCCGAATTGAATGGCCAGATCGATTACCGTGCTTTGTACTTGGTCCAGAATTTCCAGGTGTTCGCTCATCAGCTTTCTCTATCAGTAGTATTCGCTAAATTGGCCATATTGCCGACAGTGCGGGCTGCACCGATTGTACTATTTTTTTGCCGGGCTTTTGTCGGCTTGTCAGTTTTGCGTATCAGGCGTGAAGCCTTTAGAATCGACCGGACAAACACAACAATTTGCTGCGTTCACGCGCCAATTCCGGAGGAAAGTTATGAAGCTGGATACGATTGCGGTTCACGGGGGTTACTCACCGGACCCCACTACCAAAGCTGTTGCAGTGCCGATCTATCAGACGACATCCTATGCGTTTGACGATACCCAGCATGGTGCCGATCTGTTCGACCTGAAAGTGCAGGGCAACATCTACACGCGCATCATGAACCCGACGACGGATGTGCTGGAAAAGCGCGTGGCCGAGTTGGAGGGCGGTATCGCTGCGCTAGGGCTGGCATCCGGCATGGCAGCCATCACCTATGCGGTGATGACCATCGCCGAGGCGGGTGACAATATCGTGTCGGCCTCTACGCTTTACGGTGGCACTTATAACCTGTTTGCACACAC
>PHCM01000332.1 GCA_002842255.1 Betaproteobacteria bacterium HGW-Betaproteobacteria-2
TTATCCTTCTTGAATTCATCAGCCAGGAAGTCGATCAAGCGGTTGTCGAAGTCTTCGCCACCGAGGAAGGTGTCACCGTTGGTGGACAGCACTTCGAACTGGTGTTCGCCGTCGATTTCAGCGATTTCAATGATGGAGACGTCGAAAGTACCGCCGCCCAGGTCGTAGACGGCAATCTTGCGGTCGCCTTCCTGCTTGTCCATGCCGAAAGCCAGTGCGGCTGCGGTCGGTTCGTTGATGATGCGTTTGACTTCCAGGCCGGCGATACGGCCGGCATCCTTGGTCGCCTGACGTTGGCTGTCGTTGAAGTAGGCCGGAACCGTGATAACGGCTTCGGTCACTTCTTCACCGAGGTAGTCTTCGGCAGTCTTCTTCATCTTGCGCAATACTTCAGCAGAGATTTGCGGAGGCGCCATTTTCTCGCCGCGTACTTCCACCCATGCATCGCCATTGTCAGCCTTGACGATGGAATAAGGCATCAGGCCGATATCCTTTTGTACTTCCTTTTCTTCGAAACGACGGCCGATCAGGCGCTTGACTGCATACAGCGTGTTCTTGGGGTTGGTGACGGCCTGACGTTTTGCCGGTGCGCCAGCCAGAATCTCGCCATCTTCCTGATAAGCGATGATGGAAGGTGTGGTGCGTGTGCCTTCGGCGTTTTCAATCACGCGCGGTTTGCCGCCTTCCATGACGGAGACGCAGGAATTGGTGGTGCCCAGGTCAATACCGATAATTTTGCCCATTATGATTTCCCTCTAAATATATCTTTAAAAAATTCAAAAAAACCTATGTTCCCAATGTGGGGATAGTCGTTTCGATTTCAACCCCAAAATCTTTTTAGCCACAGAGTTCACAGAGACCACAGAGAAAACCAAGCCCAAAATCTCTGTGTTCTCTGTGGCTGAGTCGTTCTAGTCTTTTGCCTTGGCTACCATGACCAGGGCCGGACGCAGCACTCTGTCATTCAGCGTGTAGCCCTTTTGCAATACCTGGGCCACGGTGTTGGGTTCGGCATCCGATTCGACGGCGCCGATGGCCTGATGCTTGTTGGGGTCGAATTTCTCGTCTTGCGGATTGATTTCGACGATGTTGAATTTCTCGAACACGCTCAGCAGTTGCTTGGCGGTCAATTCGACGCCATTTTTGTAGCTCTCAACGGTTGCGTTTTCAATGTTGAGCGCGGCACTCATGCTGTCCATCACAGACAGCAATTCACCGGAGAATTTTTCCAGCGCAAACTTGCGTGCCTTGTCGATATCATCCATGGCGCGGCGACGGATGTTTTCACCTTCTGCCTTGGTGTAGAGCACCGCAGCCTGTTGCTCAGCCAGTTGTGCTTCGAGTTCGGCGATTCTTTCTTCGGCAGTCTTCTCGCTGGAAGCAGCCTGGTTTTCGTCTGCAGCAGTCTCTTGTTCCGGACTCTGGTTTTCTTCTT
>PHCM01000333.1 GCA_002842255.1 Betaproteobacteria bacterium HGW-Betaproteobacteria-2
GTTGTATCACAATGGCTATGCGGTGGTCGATGTCGACGGCCAGCAGGTGTTTGACGGTACACTGACGACCGGTACCAGCAAATGTGCACATCTGAGTTATTACAACGCGGAGAGTGGTGAGCCGATCACGCTGAATTGATGATTGGCGGTTTGCGCGATCCTAGTGATTGCGTTCAACCGCGAACGTCGCCAGTTCCATCAGGGCCTGGCGATAGTTTGAAGGGTCAAGATGGGCAATTGCCTCTTGACCCTTTTTCGCTTCCTCGCCGGCAATGCGACGCACCTCGGTCAAGGCATCGGTTGCGGCGACGGCGTCGAGTACGGCAGGCAGGTCGTCCAGTCCTCCCTGTTCGATGGCGCGACGTATGGTGGTTTTTTGCTGCTCGTTGCCGCGTCGCATGGCGATCAGCAGAGGCATGGTGGGCTTGCCTTCCGCCAGGTCGTCACCCAGATTCTTGCCGATGTCGGCACTTGCACCGCTCAGATCCAGCACATCGTCAATCAATTGGAATGCCGTGCCGAGGCGCATGCCGTATTCGGCCATGGCCTGTTCATTCTGCGCGGAGGCATTGCAGATGACGGCGCCGAGGCGGGTGGCCGCTTCGAACAGCTTGGCGGTTTTGTAATGAATCACCTTGAGATAGGCTTCGTCAGTAACGTCTGCATCATGCACATTGAGCAATTGCAGCACTTCACCTTCGGCGATGATATTGGTGGCCTCCGCCAGAATCTCCATGACGCGCATGTTCTGCACATTCACCATCATCTGGAAGGCGCGCGAATAGACGAAGTCGCCGACCAGCACGCTGGCTGCATTGCCGAACAAGGTATTGGCCGTTGCCTGTCCGCGACGCATGGCGGATTCATCGACGACGTCATCGTGCAGCAGCGTGGCGGTGTGGATGAATTCGACGACTGCAGCCAGCTGGTGATGAACCGGCGTCACCTTGCCGAAGGCGCCTGCCGACAACAGCACGAGCGCCGGCCGCAGACGCTTGCCGCCACTGTTGATAATATAATCCGCCACCTGGTTGACCAGTACGACTTCGGAATGCAGTGAGCGGCGAATGACTGCATCGACAGCGATCATGTCATCTTTGATGCAGGATTGGATAAAATCTAGGGACACGTGATTTCTCGGCGAATTTTTAGTGGTGTTGTTAGTGATGCTCTTAATGTGGCGATGTTGAAGCGTGCGTGAATTCTAGCATATCAGCCTGCCGGCCAATGCCGATTCATCAGGTGCAGGTATACTTGCTGACATGCGTGTATGCGGTATAACAAAAGCAATAAATGGCTTTGCATTCGCTGGTGTTTTACGTATAATGCGCGATTCATTTGAAAGCGTAGCGAACGAGGCTTAATCATGTATGCAGTCATCAAAACCGGCGGTAAACAGTACCGTGTAGCCG
>PHCM01000036.1 GCA_002842255.1 Betaproteobacteria bacterium HGW-Betaproteobacteria-2
ACCGAATCGAGTAAGGTAAACGTGAGATAGCTGTGCATTTTGATCATGGCGAATTCCTGCCGGGTCAGCTGGCCGGGCTTTTCAAGAATTTCGTTGGGCACGCCGATTTTACCAAGGTCATGCAGGGTAGCTGCCAGCTCAAGTTCCACCCTTTCAGATTCGGGCAACCCGAGCAATATACCCAGCGAGTTTGTACAGGAGCTGACTCCTGCCGTATGTGAAGCTGTATATTTCGAGCGGAAATCAATGATGGCGGTAAAAAACTCTTCCATTTTGAGCGCCGCCGCCGCATCGCCGTAGATATGCTGCACCGGTCCCTTGTATTTGAGGAAATTCATCAAGTTCGGGGCCGTCAGTTCAAGCCAGAACGCCTCATTCTCCGAAATGCACAGGAAGAGTTCCACCACGCGAGTATGGATAATCTTGCCGGCCATATTGTGCATCTTCTCGCGCAATGCTGAAGTCTGATTGAGAATATAGCCCTCCCGGTCGATTTCACGCTCCAGCTTTTCCGCCAGCATCAGCATTTGCGCTTCCATCACATCCGGCGCATCGATCGATTCATTGCAACGGCACCAGGGTGTGTGATGCAATCGTACCATTTTGGCAGACGCTGCCAGCCAGGGCACCTGACGGTAGATCAGTTCACCGCGCAAGCAATGCGGTTCACAATCTTCGGCCTCGAATTCATAATGACTGATTTTCTCCAGCGCGGTAAATGCGCCAATATCATGCAACATGGCCGCCAGAAAAAGCTTTTCAATTTGAGCGGGTGCAAGCACAGCCTCTTCTGCCATTTTCCAGCAAATATAGGCCGTACGTAACTGATGCAAGGCAAGCTTGTGATGTGCGACATCCATGGCCTCGGAGATTGAGAACATGAGATCGGACATGTTAATCTGCTTGCCGCTGATTCTCGTTTTCATTAATTCCGCCCATTTCTTGATTTTTATTAGCGTCTTAATTACTGATTACAGAGAATTCCACAGCAGCCCGTTGTATAAACCGGGAACTACCAGCTGAATAAGCTACCACCCATTCATTTAATAATCAATGAGATAAATTCACTCATCAGTACGGAGAATGGCAACAACAGCCACCGGCAAGCAGCGAACCTAAAACTCCAGCGGGTCGACATCCACCGCCCAGCGTATTCTGGCATTGAGCGGATGCTCTCTCAGCTGCTCCACCAGCGGATGCAACAACCTTTGCAGGGACAAGCGGTCAGCAGCATGCATCAGCAGCTGACCGCGTTCCATGCCTTTCAGGCGCTCCATCTGCGGGCGCACGGGATCATAGACCGTCACTTTTAAATCCATGGCACGGGCAGTCTCGGCGGCAAACCGCAAGAAACGCTGCACCAACGCATAGTCGTTAGCTTCGGCCTTGAGCAGGGCAACATGGCTGTAAGGCGGGAACTGCATGATCTCGCGCTCCTGCAACAGGCTATCGGCAAAGGCCGCATAGTCGTGCGCACGCAAGGCATTGAACAGCACATGGTCGGGGAAGGCAGTCTGAATCAATACCTCACCGGCTTTATCGGCGCGGCCGGCGCGGCCTGCAACCTGCATCAACTGCGCAAACAGCCTTTCCGCCGCACGGAAATCCGGACTGAACAGGGCGCTGTCGGTATCGATGACACCGACCAGCGTGAGATTGGGGAAGTCATGGCCCTTGGCCAGCATCTGCGTGCCGAGCAGGATATCGACTTCACCGGCATGCACGGCTTCCAGCATGTCGTTGAGGGCATGCTTGCGCTGGGTGCTGTCGCGATCAACCCGCAGGATGCGCGCTTCCGGCATTAGTGCGGTCAGGGTCTGCTCCAGCCTTTGCGTGCCATGACCGGTCGGGTGCAGATCGGTGTTGCCACAACTGGGGCAGGCCGTCGGGATTTTTTGCTCATGACCGCAATGATGGCAACGCAGACGACCCTGGCGCAGGTGCACTACCAGCCGAGCACTGCAGCGCATGCAAGGTGCGATCCAGTGGCAGGCGCTGCACAAAAGCACCGGCGAATAACCCCGCCGGTTGATGAACAACAGACTTTGCTCACCGCGCGCCAGTCGTTCCCGCATGGCATCGACCAGAATCTGCGACAAGCCATCCTGCAAGACATTGCGCGTGGTGTCGATGCAACGGATCTGCGGCAGCTGCGCCTGCGCCACGGCACGGTTGGTAAGCGCTAACATCTCATATTTGCCACTCTGGGCGTTATGCCAGGTTTCCAGCGCCGGCGTGGCGGAGCCGAGCACGATGGGCACCTTATGCTGTTGCGCACGTACCAGCGCGACATCGCGCGCATGGTAGCGCATGCTGTCCTGCTGCTTATAGGAAGCGTCATGTTCCTCGTCGACAATCACCAGTTTCAGGTCTTTCAGTGGCGTAAAGACCGAAAGCCGCGTGCCGATGACAATACGCGCCTCACCCGATTGCGCCAGCTGCCAGTTCTGCAGGCGCTCGCCCTCCCCGAGGTTGCTGTGCAGCGAGACCAGCGGCAGATGTGGCAAACGGCTGCGGAAACGCCCTTCCAGCTGCGGGGTCAGGTTGATTTCCGGCACCAGCACCAGCGCCTGTCCATGATTCCCGGCCAGCAAGCGTTCGATCAGCTGGATATAGACCTCGGTCTTGCCGCTGCCGGTGATGCCATACAGCAGCCAGGGCTTGAATTGCTGCGCTGCGCTGCAGATCGCCGTAACGGCCTGCAGCTGATCCGCATTCAGTTCCGGCGAGGGTAACTGCCCAGTACCCGTTTTCAGGCCGGCAAGCACTTCACGTGCCTGCAACAAGCCCGCTTCCTGCATCTCCTGCACGGCCTTGCGCCAGCCTGCAGAAATCTGCGCCAGCGCAGCTTCGCTCTGTTCACCCTGTTGCAATGCAGCAAAAATCTTGTGCTGCACGACCTTGCGCCGGGGAATGACCTCAATATCGGCATCCGGCGACAACTGATAGGCGAACTGCTTGCGGCTGACCGCCGGTTCAATCTGCCGCAACCGGCCGGGCAGAGCAGCCAACAGGGCCTGCCCGAATGGATAGTGATAATAATCAGCACAGAACTTGAGCAGGCGAAACACGCTTTTATCCAGCGCCGGTTCATCGACATAGCCATGTTCGATGGGTTTGAGCTTGTCTGCAGGCAGCCCGGATTCCGCTACCCGCGCCACCACCAGACCGATTTGCCGGCGGCGGCCGAAGCTGACCAGCACGCGCTGGCCGACCGCGACATCAAAGCCGCCATCCAGATAGTCGAACAGGCTGTCGAGCGGCACATCGAGTGCAACTTTGAGGATGGGAGCGGTCATGAAATCGGTTATGGCTTGCGGGCTCAGTAGGTTAAAATAGCGTTTTTGAACGAATAGTCGATTCTGCCTTGAAAGCACATCTTACCGAATTACTCAGCATCGCCGCAAAAAGCCTGAACACGGACGGCATCGGCGCAGATAGTCTGCCGCTCGATATTCAGCTGGAACGTCCGAAGAATGCCGACCACGGCGATTTTTCCAGCAACTTGGCCATGATGCTGGCCAAACCACTACGCCAAAACCCGCGTGCGATTGCCGAAAGCCTGATCAAGGCACTGCCTGCGTCCGAATACATTTCGCGTATCGAGATTGCCGGTGCCGGTTTCATCAATTTCCATCTGAGCCCCAAGGCTCAACAGGCAGTGGTTCACGAGATTCAGCAACAAGGTGAACGCTTTGGCCATCACCAGACCGGCGGTGGCCGCAAGCTGCAGATCGAATTCGTTTCCGCCAACCCGACCGGCCCATTGCACGTCGGCCATGGCCGCGGCGCGGCTGTCGGCGATTGCCTCGCACGCCTGATGAAAGCCAACGGCTGGGATGTCACCCGCGAGTTTTACTACAACGACGCCGGTGCCCAGATCGACAACCTGAGCAAATCAGTACAAGCCCGCTGCAAGGGCATTTCGCCAGAAGATACCGCCTTCCCGGAAAACGGCTACCGTGGCGAATACATCGTAGATATTGCCAAGGCCTACCTGGCAAAGGAAACCGTCATTGCCGATGACATGAAATTCACGGCGACTGGCAATCCGGATGACGAAGAATCCATCCGCCATTTTGCCGTCGCCTATCTGCGCCACGAGCAGGATCTCGACCTGCAGGCCTTCCAGATCCAGTTCGACGTCTTCTCGCTGGAATCCGCGCTCTATACGAATGGCCAGGTCGAAAGCACGGTACAGGCGCTGATTGCCAGCGGCCACACCTACGAGCAGGACGAGGCGCTTTGGCTGCGCACCACCGAATTCGGCGACGACAAGGATCGCGTCATGCGCAAGAAGGAAGGTGGCTACACCTATTTCGTGCCGGATGTTGCCTACCATGTGGGCAAATGGCAGCGCGGCTTCGTTCGTGTCATCAACGAGCAGGGCGCCGATCATCACAGCACCATCACCCGCGTACGCGCCGGTCTGCAGGCGCTGGATATCGGCATCCCCAAGGTCTGGCCGGAATATGTGCTGCACCAGATGGTCACCGTCATGCGCGGCGGCGAGGAAGTGAAGATTTCCAAGCGCGCAGGCAGTTACGTCACGCTGCGCGACCTGATCGAGGAAGTCGGCTGTGATGCCACGCGCTATTTTCTCGCAGCGCGCCGCGCCGATTCACAACTGGTATTCGATATCGACCTTGCCCGCGCGCAAACCAACGACAACCCAGTGTATTACATCCAGTACGCCCATGCCCGCATCTGCAGCGTACTGAACCAATGGAACGGCGACGTAAAAACGCTGGTAGCCGCCGACCTCAGCCCCTTGCAGGCCGAGCATGAGACGGCGCTGCTCAAGCGCCTGAGCGAATTCCCCGAAGTGGTATACCATGCCGGCGAGGAACTGGCGCCGCACATGATCGCCAACTACCTGAAAGACTTAGCCAGCGACCTGCATAGCTATTACAATGCAGAACAATTTCTGGTGGCGGATGAAGCACTGAAACTCGCGCGCATGGCACTGATACAGGCGACACAGCAAGTATTGAAGAACGGATTGCAGCTGCTCGGCGTCAGCGCGCCGGAAAAAATGTAACTGCAAGGCAACCCACAGGAAAACACAATGACCCGCGATTACAAAAACTCCACATCTTCCCGCGAGAAAAAAACCAGCAAGGGCAGCCCGTTCTTTTCCGGTCTGCTGGTCGGCCTTTTGCTCGGTGTCGGCATCTCGGTCGTGCTGGCAATCTTCATCACCGGCGGCAAAACACCGTTTGAGAACAAGGTCACGCCTGCGGCGGTGATCGAGGCTGATGAAAGTACAGAAACCCCGGCCGCCGTGCCCGATGCGCCGGCAGAAACCGAAGAAAAGCCAAGATTCGATTTCTACACCATCCTGCCGGGTAGCGAAACCCAGGTCACCGAACGCGAAATCCAGCAAAAGCAGGCCGAAACCGTCAAGGTTGCAGAGACCTACTTCCTGCAGGTCGGCGCCTTCCAGACCGAACAGGAAGCCGACAACATGAAAGCCAAACTGGCATTGCAAGGCATGGAAGCCATCGTGCAAACTGCCGAGATTCCGGAAAAAGGCACCTGGCACCGCGTGCGCGTCGGCCCCTTTAGCGACGTCGGCCAGATCAACCGCGCCCGCGCACAGTTGCTGGAAAACGGATTTACCGCTGATCTGATCAAGGTCGATAACAATGTACCCAATCAGTAAATATGCACCACGCAGTCAGCGCATCGTTCGGTTGACGCGTTGAAAACTTTGTTGGCCGATTAAAGTCCATCAGCTACCCATAATCAAGTTCAAGACAAGGAAATTCATAATGAAAAAGCTGTTCGCCACCCTGATGTTGCTAGCTTCCACCAGCCTGATGGCGGATCCGATGGTCGGAGTGGAATTCAACACCACTGCCCAGAATATCCCGACAGAGAATGCCGCCAAGGTCGAAGTCACCGAATTATTCTGGTACGGCTGCGGCCATTGCAACACGCTGGAACCGCAATTACATGCCTGGGCCAACAAACTTCCTGAAGATGTCGTCTTCAAGCGTGTTCCAGGACTGCCACGCCCGGACTGGGCACCGATGGCCAAGGCCTACTACGCAATGGAAACACTGGGTGTCCTCGACAAGCTGCACAACAAGCTGTTTGCCGCCATCCACAAGCAAAAGACCCTGAACCCGACCGACGAAAAGGCTGCCATCAACTGGGTAGCCAAGGAAGGCGGGCTGGACAAGGCCAAGGTTGAGGAAGCCTTCCGCTCATTCTCCACCAACACCAGCCTCAATCGCGCCGCCCAGATCTTCCGCGCTTCCGGCGCAACCGGTGTACCGTCACTGATCATCGACGGCAAGTACATCACTTCCAGCAGCATGGCTGGCGGCAACCACCAAGTGCTGAAAGTGGCGGATTACCTGATCGCCAAGGCTCGCGCTGAAAAGAAATAATCAGCGCAGTCATCAACAAAAATACGGCTCCTGCTCAAGCAATGAGCATTGCAAAATCCAACAAAACCCCGGCCGGTGCTGAACCATGAAAGTGTTCATCACCGGCGCCTCCAGCGGCATAGGCGAGGCTTTTGCCAGACACTATGCAGCACAGGGCGCCACTCTCGGGCTGGTGGCACGCCGCGGCGAATTGCTGCAACAACTTGCCTCCAGCCTCAACACACCGGTTGCCACTTATACACTTGATGTACGCGATGCCGATGCGCTGGCTCAGGCAGCGGACGATTTCATCCGGCGCCATGGTGTACCCGACATCGTCATTGCCAATGCAGGCGTCAGCCGCGGCACCCTGACCGAACAGAAAGAAGATACCGCGGCCTTCAAGGCCATCCTTGAAATCAACATGCTGGGGCTGCTGCATACTTTCCAGCCGTTCATCGCCGGCATGAAAACACGCGGCGACGGCACGCTGGTCGGCATTGCCAGTATCGCCGGTGTCCGCGGTCTGCCCGGGGCAGGTGCTTACAGCGCTTCCAAGGCCGCTGCCATCAGCTATCTGGAAAGCTTGCGGGTGGAGATGCGGTCGCACGGCATCCATGTCACCACCATAGCGCCCGGCTACATCAAAACCCCGATGACCGACGTCAATAGCTATTCCATGCCGTTCCTGATGGATGCCGATGTCGCGGCCGCCAAAATGGCCAAAGCCATCGCAGCCAAACGGCGCTTTGTCGTTGTTCCCTGGCAGATGGGCTGGCTCGCCAGGTTCATGCGCTTCATCCCGCCATTCATGTGGGACTGGGCCATGAAAAATGCGCCAAAAAAGGCCCATCTTGACTGGGATTGGCTCTAAGCATGGCGGATTCAAAACACCCGGCAAACAAACCACAGACCAGGCTGCTACAACCGGGCCATGATACCGGCAGTAATTTTCGCAGCCTGAGCAGCGCCGTCGAGCGTGCATCCACCGTCGTTTTCCCTGATGTCGCCGCACTGCGTCAGCGCGACTGGCGAGACGAAACCCAGTATGCCTACGGCCTCAGCGGCACGCCGACCACCCGCCGCCTGGCCCGCAAGATCGCCATGCTGGAAGCTGGCGAACATTGCCTGCTGCTGCCCTCCGGCCTCGCTGCCATCAGCCTGACCATGCTAAGCCTGCTGAAGTCGGGCGATCATGTACTGTTGCCGGAAAACGCCTATGAGCCCGCCATCGAGTTCGCCAAATTTCTGCAATCGCAATATGGCATCGGGCTGGATTTCTACGACCCGCTTGATACCGCCAGCTTACAGTTCACGCCAGCCACGCGTCTGCTCTGGGTAGAAACCCCGGGCTCGGTTTCCATGGAAGTGGCCGACCTCCCCGCCCTGAACCGCCTTGCCAAGGCACATGGCGCGCTGGTGGCGGTCGATGCTACCTGGGCCGCGAGCATCGCCATGCGGCCGCTGGAACTGGGGGCGGATATCTCGATTCAGGCGCTGACCAAATATCAATCCGGCGGCAGCGACGTGCTAATGGGCAGCATCGTCACCCGCGACAAGCAACTACATCAGCGGCTGGCACTGACCCATATGCAGTCCGGCACCGGCGTCAGCCCGGAAGACTGCAATATCGTGCTGCGCAGCCTGCCGCATTACAAATTGCGCTATGAGGCACAGGACGCCTCTGCCCGCAAAATCGCCAGCTGGCTATTACAGCAACCGGCGGTTGCAGCCGTGCTGCACCCGGCGCTGGAAAGCGCTCCCGGTCACGACATCTGGCAACGTGATTTTTCCGCAGCAGCCAGCCTGTTTTCCATCATCTTGCAACCGCATATCCCACAAACCGCCATCGATCATTTCGTCGATCAATTGCAGCTGTTCCACATCGGTTTCAGCTGGGGCGGCAGCCATAGCCTGGCGCTACCGTTCGAGATGCGCAATATCCGTAAATCCTGGCCTTACAAAGGTGGACTGGTGCGCCTGTATATCGGCCTGGAAGACACGGACGACCTGATTGCCGATCTTGCACAGGCGCTCAACAGCCTGCTGACCTAGCCTGAACCGGTATTCCGGGTTCCGCTTGGAATCTTCCCGCCAAAAGTTTTATCATGGCAGTTCACTGTCTGACATATTGCGCCGCCTGTTATATGAACCCATGGCATGCGTCGCAAACCATGGACAAGGAGCACAACATGTCTCAAATCAAGGTTGAACATAATCCGGATGATGCCCGCCTGAAAGCCTTGGGCGTATCTTCCTGGCCTACCTGGTCCAAGGAGGTTTCCACCTTTCCCTGGTCCTACAGCGAACAGGAAGTCGCCTATATCCTGGAAGGCGAAGTGACAGTTACGCCGAAAGACGGTGCACCGGTCAGTTTCGGCGCCGGTGACCTGGTGACGTTCTCGCCCGGTCTGTCCTGCACCTGGGAAGTGAAAAAGCCGCTACGCAAGCACTACCAGTTCGGCTGAAAACCTGAGAAAACCGCAGCCGACATAGATCCGCGTCGGCTGGCCTCAGTCAGCAAAAACCCTTATACTTCGGCCTACGTAAAGTAGGTCAGAGCACTCGCTGTACGCCTGTTTTGCAATCCCTTTTTGTCATTACACAACCCGTATGCTGAATTTCAGCCATACCCTGAAAGGATATCCATGTCCAAGATTGTTATCGAAAAAAACCCTAGCGAAGAACGTCTGAAGGAACTCGGCGTATCCAGCTGGGCCATCTGGGAGAAGGAAGTCTCCAAGTTCCCGATCGATTTCGGCTCCACCGAATGCGCCTATGTGCTGGACGGCGAGATTCTGGTCACCCCCAAGGGCGGTGAGCCGGTCCGCATCGTCGCTGGCGACCTGGTTGCCTTCCACGCCGGCCTCGACAGCCAGTGGGAAGTCGTCAAGCCACTGCGCAAGCACTACAGCTACGACTTTCCTAACGGTTTCTAATTCAGGACTGTTGCAGTAAAAAAAGGGAGCCGAGGCTCCCTTTTTTATTTGGTCAATAATCTACTAACGGCTGATCGGTTTGTAGCGGATACGCTTCGGTTTCGCACCCTCTTCACCCAGACGCTTCTTCTTGTCAGCCTCGTATTCCTGATAATTGCCGTTGAAGAAGGTCCATTGCGAGTCGCCCTCGGCGGCAAGGATATGCGTGGCGATGCGGTCGAGGAACCAGCGATCGTGCGAGATGACCAGCACGCAACCGGCGAACTCGAGTAACGCATCTTCCAGCGCACGCAGGGTTTCCACATCGAGGTCGTTGGACGGTTCGTCCAGCAGCAGTACGTTGCCCCCCTGAATCAGCGTCTTGGCCAGATGCAGGCGGCCGCGTTCGCCGCCGGACAGACTGCCGACATTCTTGCCCTGATCCGCGCCCTTGAAGTTGAAGCGCCCCAGATAGGCACGTGATGACATCTCGAAACGGCCGACCGTCAGAATATCAGCTCCACCGGAAACGGCCTCGAACACGGTCTTGTCGTTTTCCAGACCTTCACGGCTCTGGTCGACCGATGAAATCTTCACGGTCTGGCCGATCTTGATCTCGCCACTGTCCGGCTGTTCCTTGCCCTGAATCATGCGGAACAGGGT
>PHCM01000037.1 GCA_002842255.1 Betaproteobacteria bacterium HGW-Betaproteobacteria-2
TGATCTGGTCCTCGCTCATCAGGCTGTAGGCAATCTCTTTCACCATGTTGGGGGCCATTGCCTGATTATTGATGGGGGTGGTTTCACCCTCGATCTCCATGTGGATGGAAGTGCCGGTACTGAAAAAGAGGTCTGATCCTCCCTTTTCCACCATGAATTTGAGTACCGGGGTAATGTCGATTGCAGCCATATTGATCTCTTGGATTGTGGTTTTTTAATTGATTGTTGATCTGACAGCTCTAATGGGAAATTACTTTAACATAAGCGCTTAAGGCTGTGTTTGGCCTTCTTGCAGGTAACGCTGCCAGACCGTTTGATAGCAATGTTCCAGGTCTTGCGCGAAGCGTCCGGTATCGAACAGTGGTGCGCTGTCACGGCTTTGCAGCAGGCGCTGTTTGATGGATGCAAGCAAGTCCGCATCCGATGACAGTTGCAGGGCCTTCTGCCGGTAGTCGTCCAGGTTGTCGGTGATCAGCTCATCCATGCCCAATGCATGCAGCAGGCTGCCTGCGACACGGCTGGCAAAGGTCTGGCCGGTACAGGTCAGCAATGGCAGGCCCATCCACAGGGAATCGCTGGCCGTGGTGTGAGCGTTATAGGGCAGGGTGTCGAGGAACAGGTCGGCCAGCTGGTGACGCGCCAGGTGGTCGGCGATCGGCACCCTTGGCGCAAAGATCAGGCGGTCGGCAGCCACGCCGCGCGTTTCTGCCTCGCGTTGCAGGTTCTCTTTGGCTACCGCATTGCATTCAAGCAACCAGAGCACACTGGCAGGTCTTTCTTTCAGGATATTCATCAAAATATCAAATACTTGCGGAAGTATCTTGAAAGTCTGGTTGAAGCTGCAGAAGACAAAAGCGTCGTCCGGCAGGCCGTTTTCTGCGCGGGTCGTCGGCTTGCCTATTGGTCGTTTGCGGTCGTTCGGTTGGTAACAAACCGGCAGGCGCAACGGGGTTTCGGCGAAGTTAACATCCTCGCTGATTGGCATGACGAAGTCATCGGTCAGGATGTAGTCGAACAGGGGTTTGCCTTTGTAGGCTCCCATGGTGCCGGGAAAGCCCAGCCAGTTGATACTGACCGGCGCCGGCTTCAGTGCGACCAGCGCGGTACGGCTGGCCTGGGTGAAGCCGGTAAGGTCGACCAGGATATCGATCTGGTCTTGTCTGATGCGCTCAGCGGCTTGCGGAATCGACAGTTTGCGGATGTCAATGAAATGATCGAAGGCTTTTTCCAGGCGCTTGCGTTCCGGCGTTTTGTCGTCGGCGGCATTGGAATAGGCGTAGATCTCGAATTGCGTGCGGTCATGGCATTCGATCAGCTCGCTGATGAGAAAAGCCAACGGGTGCAGGCGAAAGTCGCTGGAGAGATAACCGACGCGCAGTTTGCGATGTTTGCAGTTGGCGCTGAAATCAGCTGATTGTGCGTTGGCAAAAAGCTGCGCGAAACGGTTGCTGACCCAGTTGTCGGCACATATTCTTTGCTCATCTGCCGTGGTACCCGGCATGGCCAGGAAGGCGAAAGGCGATATTTGCGCTTGCGGCACGGTTTTCACCCAGTCGCGAATCATGGCGACTTCCTGCTCCAGGCCAGTCCAGTCGCAAAAATGCTGTTTCTGATGCACCAGATGCACGCGGGTATGGTAAAGCTGCGGGTTCAGCTGCAGCGCCTGCTGATAGGCGGCGACGGCTTCTTTCAACTGGCCGGTTTCGCGCAGTACGTTACCGAGATTGTTGGAGACATCGGCATCGTCTGGCAGCAGCTTTTGCGCCTGCCGGTAACTTTTTAGTGCGGCCTCGGCCTTTCCCAGTTCGCGTTGGGCATTGCCGAGATTGTAGTAACTGGCACCGTCCGCAGGGTTCAGGCCGATGGCTTCTTCATAGGCCGCTTCAGCTTGCAGGTACATGCCCTTGTCATGGCACTGGAAGCCGTAGGACTGCAGCGCATTGCAGAGCACACCCCGTACATCCGGATTGTCCGGCAAGGCGCGCAGCACGCGCCGGTAGCAGCCTGCAGCCTCCTCGAAGCGCTGCAGTTCCAGATAGGCATTACCCATATTGTTCTGCAGATCGATATCTCGCGGGTTCAGCTGCAAAGCCTTGCGATAGCAGTTGATGGCTTGTTCGGTCTGGCCGTTGGCGCGTAGTGCGGCGCCGTAGTTGTTGAGATAGTCCGGATTGTTCGGCTCGGTTTTCAGTGCGCGGGCGATCTGTTCGACGGCCTGCGCGGCGCGTCCGGATTGCAGGTAGAGCAGGCCGAGCAGGTGCTGGGCGCCGGCATGGGCCGGCTGGCAGGCGATGAACTGCAGGTAGGCGGATTCCGCTTGCACCAGTTGGCCGTTGCGATGATGCTCGAACGCGGTTTGCAGCAGGGAAGTGGAGGTCATGTCGCGCCGGTTTCAGAAATGTCTGTGTGGCTGGTCAGTCCCCTGACCAGGTTTTTGAGGCCTAACTTTCGCAGTAAAAAGCGGTTGGGGTCAAGTGCGGCCACGGCCTTGCTGTCCAGCGGCAGTGGTTCGCCACAGATGGCGGCAGCCAGCAGTTCCGCGCACAAGGGGGCCTGGCTGATACCCTTGGAGCCGTGGCCGGTGTTGATATACAAGCCTTCAAGATACGGCAGCGCGGGCGAGCGGCTGTAGTGCTTGGGCGGATTTGCCGCCAGTTCGCCGGCGTCCATGATGGCGCCGACCAGCGGCAGGTAGTCGGGTGTCGCCACTCGCAATGCGGCGCGACCTTGCAGCTGGGCCGTTTCCAGACTTTGTTGCAGTTCTGCCGACATGCGCTTCAGCATGGCCAGGTTGCTCATGTGGTCCTCGTCGCGGATATCCAGCCCGTTGTCATCCGGCGAGAAGGTCGCCCCCATGCAGTGATGGCCATCGATGGCCGGGCTGATGTAGCCGTCGGTGCAGAGCACGGTTTGTAGTTGCCGGCTGTAGGCCGAAGCCGGGGCGACGGAAATCTGGCCGCGTACCGGCTGCAGTGGCAGATGCGCTGTCGGTTCAAAGCCCAGGCTGTTGTTCGCCGTGGCCAGGATCAATACCGGCGCTTCATCCAGCAGCGTTTCGCCATCCCATGCCTGCCACAGGTTTTCATGTTTGACGATACGCACGACCTGCTGGCTCAGTTGCAGGCGGATGTTCCGGTGCTGCGAGAATGCAGCGCAGAGGGTGCCCGGCTTGACCCAGCCGGCGTGCGGGAAATGCAGGGCATCCTGTTTCAGAGGGATGCCGGCGATCCGGCCAGCTTCATCCGCATCGACCCGGCGCACGATATCAGCCGGCAGGCCGCGTTGTGCTAAAGCGCGGCAGCGCTCGGCTTCGCGTTGGTCGTAAGCCAGTTGCAACAGACCGCATTGCCGATAGTCGTCATCTGAAAGCCCCAGATTCTTCAGCGATCGCAAGACATGCAGGAAACCGCCAAGTGCCAGCCTGCTCATGACCGTGTCCTGCATGGCCAGGCGCGGGTAGAGCATGCCGGCCGGGTTGCCCGAGGCTTCGGCTGCGACCTGTGCATGACGCTCGATCAGCGTGACCTGCCAACCGCGCATGGCCAGTGCATGGCTGCTGGCGCAACCGGCGATGCCGGCTCCGATGACCAGCGCCTTTTGCGGCCGGGATTGCGCCGGCTCAGCTCCCGTTTCAAAGCACCCGCAGAGCATTTCGCGTTTGCGGCCGTGGCCGGCGACTTTCTTTACCTTGAATCCGGCTTCCTGCAGTCCGCGCTTGACCATGCCGGCGCTGGTGAAGGTGGCAAAGGTCGTCTGCCGGTGCGAGAGCCGCGCCATCTGGCTGAAAAGCGCAGGCTGCCACATGTCCGGATTTCTGGCGGGGGCAAAACCATCGAGAAACCAGGCATCGACACTGGCATGCAGCTGAGCCAGCATCTCGCTGGCATCGCCGATCAGCAGTGTCAGCGTGACGCGCCCCTGCTCGAATATCAGCCGGTGCATGCCGGCTGATAGGCAGTGGTATTGCTCGATCAGTTGCGTGCTGAAGGCTTTGAGTTCAGGCCAGATGTCCAGGGCCTGCTGCAGGTCGGCGGGGCTCAGCGGGTGTTTTTCGCAGCTGATGAAATGCAGTCGGGCATGGCCGGGTGCCTGCTGCAGCCATTGTTGCCAGGCACAGAGAAAATTGAGCCCGGTGCCGAAACCGGTTTCGGCGATGGTGAAATGATCGCCCTGCAAGGCCGGCCAGCGTTCCTGCAGCTGGTTATGATGGATAAAGACGTGACGCGTCTCTGCCAGCCCGTTGTCACGTGAGAAATAAACGTCGTCGTATTGCTGCGAGAACGGCTGGCCGTCCTGCCAGCGTATTGTCGCCGGCGTGGAGGCCGTGTCAGGTGAATCCGTGGTGGTGGGAACTGTTTCTGGCATAAAATGTGGTCAGGCCGACTTTAGCCCGCTATTGTAACCATGCCGCCTGAAGTCCACAGCATCAATTTTCTGCAGCGCCGTGCCGGATTTTTAAGCCTGCACGGCGGCAGCTTTCATCCGGGAGATACAGACTTGGCGCATTTCACTTTATTGCGTACCGATCTCGTCGAACCGCCGTCCCTCTGGCTGCAGGCGCATGCCGGGCATATCCGACCGCATGGCCGGGTGCTCGATGTGGCGGCAGGCAAGGGTCGCAATGCGCGCTGGTTGGCGCAGCAGGGCTTTCAGGTGGAGGCGGTCGACCGCGATGCCGAGACTTTGCAGGCGCTGCAGGGTATCGAAGGTATTACGGTGCGGGTGGCTGATATTGAACGTGACGGCTGGCCGTATGCGGACCAGCAGTTCGATGCCATCGTCGTCTGCCGTTATCTGCACCGGCCGCTGTTCGGTGATTTCATCGACAGCCTGGCCGCGGATGGCCTGCTGATCTACGAGACCTTCATGCAGGGGCAGGAGGTCTATGGCAAGCCGCACAATCCGGACTTTCTGCTGAAAACCGACGAATTGCTGGAACTGGTTCGCGGCCGACTGGAAGTCCTGGCTTTCGAGCAGGGGCCGCAAGAGCAGCCGAAACCCTGCATGCTGCAGCGTATCGTTGCCCGCAATTCCTTGGCAACCTAGTCTTGTACCAGTGCCGGCAACAAGGCCGGTGCACGATTCCCCGGCTTGACCAGCAGCATGTGAACATCACCCAGCGCGCGTTCCTCGAAACCGCCTTCGCAATAGCACAGGTAGAACTCCCACATGCGGATGAATTCCTCCGAATAGCCCAGCGCCCGTACCTTTTCGATATTCCTGAAGAAATTGATGCGCCATTCGGCCAGTGTTCTCGCATAATGCGGGCCGATGTCCTCCAGATTGAACAAGCGCAGGTCGGATGCGCGGGTGATGCTGTCGAGCAGGGCGGTGACCGAGGGGATGCAACTGCCGGGGAAGATATAGCGCTGGATGAAGTCCACGGATTGTCTGGCCGACTCATAACGCTGGTCGGCGATGGTGATGCCCTGCAACAGCATCATGCCTTGCGGCTTGAGCAGCGCGGTGCATTTGGCGAAGTAGGTGTCGAAGTACTGATGCCCCACGGCTTCGATCATTTCGATTGAAACCAGTTTGTCAAATTGTCCTCCCAAGTCTCTGTAATCTTTTAATAATATGGTGATTTTATTCTGCAATCCAGCTGCTTTGACCCGCTCGTTCGCAAGGTCGAACTGCGCCTGTGAGATGGTCGTCGTCGTTACCCGGCAGCCGAATCGGCTGGCGGCATGGATGGCAAAACCGCCCCAGCCTGTGCCGATCTCCAGCACATGATCCTGCGGTTTGATATCCAGCTTGCGGCAGATGCGCTCCAGCTTGCTGTTTGATGCCTGCTCCAGCGTCATTTCCGGCGTATCGAAAATGGCCGATGAGTACATCATGGTCGGGTCGAGGAACAGTTTGAACATGTCATTGCCGAGGTCGTAATGCGCGGCGATGTTGCGGCGGCTGCCATCCTGCGTGTTGCGGTTCATCAGGTGCAGCAGCTTCAATACCGGCCTGGCCAGCCATGCCATGCCGCCTTCCAGACTGTCCATGACATTCTCGTTCAACACCATCAGCCGTATCAGCGCCGTCAGGTTGTCGCAGGTCCAGTATCTCAGCATCCAGGCTTCGCCGGCACCGACCGAGCCGCCAAAGGCGATATCGCCGTAAAAGCGGGAGTCCTCGACATGGATCGTCACATGAATCTCGTCAGCTGTTGCTGCACCAAAGCCATGACGTTGGTCACCTTCGATGATCAACAGATGCCCGTGCTGCAAGCTTTGCAGGCGCTTTAATACCAGATTGCGAGCAAGGTTCTGCAACCAGCCGGATTGCTTGCGTGGCAAACCAAAGAGTCCGGTGGCACCGACCAGATTGGGTGACTTCATGTAGAGCTTCCTTCGTGTTCCTGATGGGTTTTCGGGTGCGGGATAAAGGGTACGCGCTTGAGCCAGAGCCTCAGGGCCTGCCAGTAGATGGCGACGATGATCTTGAGCGTCATGAAGGGATAGCCGAACAGCGTGCGGTTCAATGCTGCCGGGCTGATTTCATGCCTTTGCAGCTTTAGCGTGGCATCAAATACCTTGTGCTCTGACCTCTGCAGGTTGCGCATGTGGATGTTGAGCTGCTGCTCAGGATTGGAAAATGCCCAGTCATATTCGATATCCATCGGCATGAACGGCGAGATATGAAAAACCTTGCTCATGTGGAAACGATGATGCTTCACATCGCCGCTCGTGGCGGTGCAATCCAGCACATAGCGGTGACGCTCGTTCCACGGCGTGTTGTTGATCTCGGCGACGATGGCCTGCAGGGTACGGTTGTCTGCTTCAAAGCAGTAGTAGAAGGTCACCGGATTGAAGCAGTAGCCGAAATAGCGCAGGTTGGCCAGCATGCGAATGGCACCGGCCACGGCACGGCCGGTTTTCTGCTCGACCAGATGGCTGACGGATTGCCGGAGCGGCGTTTGCGGGTCGCCCAGATAGTCGGCACGCCGGAACCAGGCCAGATTGTGTCGCTCATACGACCACAAGCGGCTGCCGGCAAAGACCTGCGGCAATTCGTCCAGATCGAGATACATCATGAACGTCCGGTAGCGGAATGCGTGGCCGACCGGCTCGAAGCGGCGATGGCGTACCCAGCCACTGAAGATCGCGCTATGCATCAGCGTTGGCCTTGCGGAAATGTTCCAGTGCGGTCAGCGCGCTGACGACGCCATCCTCGTGAAAGCCGTTGCGCCAGTAGGCGCCGCAATACGCGGTACGGTTGACGCCGCTGATCTCGGCATGTCTGGCCTGCGCCCTGGTGCCGGCCGTCGTGTAGACCGGATGATGGTAGGTCAGGCGCTTGATGACATGGGCCGGATTGATGCCTCGTGTGTGATTCAGTGTCACCAGCAGCGGGGCCGGCGAATCAAGCCCCTGCAGGATGTTCATGTTGTAGGTGACGGCGACGCGGTCGATCGGCTCTGCCGTCACGTGGTAGTTCCAGGCCGCCCAGGCCAGTTTGCGCCTGGGTAGCAGATTGCGGTCGGTATGCAGATAGACACTGTTTTCCTGATAGGGGATCGCACCGAGGATTTCACGTTCAGCTGCGCTCGGGTCCTGCAGCATGGTCAGTGCCTGGTCGCTATGGCAGGCGAAGAAGACCCAATCGAAAGTCTCTTCCGGACCGTTCAACGGTTTGACGCGTACCGATCGCTTCAGGCGCCGAACATGCTCGACTGGCGTATCGAGGCGGATGCGCTCCCTGAATGAGGCAGTCAGTGCCTCTACATAGCGGGCAGCGCCGCCCTGGATCACACGCCATTGCGGCCGGTCGTTGACTGTGAGCATGCCGTGATGATGGAAGAAGCGCACGAAGAAGCGGGCAGGGAAGTCCAGCATCTGTCGCGCCTCGGTCGACCAGATGGCAGAACCCATGGGGATGATGTAATAGTCGATGAAGTGCTGGCTGTATCCGTTCTGGGCCAGATAATCGCCGAGACGGATTTCCGGGCCGTCGGCCAGCAGTTCCAGCGAGGATTTATTGAAGCGCATGATCTCGCCTATCATCCGGTAGAACGACGGCTTGAACAGGTTGCGCCGTTGCGCGAACAGCGTGTTGAGGCTGGTGCCGTTGTATTCGAAGCCGGTTTTTTCGCAATGCACGCTGAAGCTCATGTCGCTGGCCTGCCAGCTGACGCCGAGTTCGTTCAGCAGCGCGATGAAATTGGGATAGGTCCTGTCGTTGAAGACGATGAAACCGGTATCGACCGAATACCAGCGCCCCTTGTGTTCGATGTCATGCGTGTGGGTGTGGCCGCCAATATGGCTGCCAGCTTCAAACACGGTGATGTCGTGATCCTTGTGCAGGTGATGGGCCAGGGTGTTGCCGGCAATGCCGCTACCGATGATGGCGATTTTCATGAATTCACCTGTTCGCTGATGCGGCGTGCTTCGCGCATGTTCGACGGGATGTCCTTCATGTCCCATATCAGACCGCAGACTGCCAGCAGTTTGAGTCCGTACCAGGTCGGGTCGATTTCCCACCAGTAAAAGCCCTGTCTGGCCGAGCCTGGATAGTGATGATGGTTGTTGTGCCAGCCTTCACCCAGCGTCAGCAGGGCGAGTAGCGGATTATTACGGCTCTGGTCGCGTGTTTTATAGCGGCGGCTGCCCCAGGTATGAGCCAGGGAATTGACGCTGAACGTGGCGTGATAGAGCACGACGGTTGAAATGACGAAGCCCCAGACCAGCAGTTGCCAGCCATCGGTGCCGAGCTGCGGTGCGGCATAAGCCAGCCACTCGCCCAGTCCGAAGATGGTCAGCGCGAAGAAGACGGGCACGACGACATCGAAGCGATCGAGAAAGCGCAGTTCCGGATATTGCGCCAGTTCCTTGACGCGGTCATTGCGCGTGGTGAAATGTGCATCGGACAGGAACCAGCCCATATGACTCCAGAAAAAGCCGTGTTGCACCGGAGAATGGGCATCCTCGGCCTGCTCGGAGGTGGCGTGGTGATGGCGATGCTGCGAAGCCCACCACAGCGGGCCGCGCTGTACCGCCGTGCTGCCGGCGACCGCAAACAGGAATTGCAGCGGGCGCGAAGTGCGGAAAGCCTTGTGCGAGAAATAGCGGTGGTAGAAACCGGTAATGGCGAACATCCGCAGCACGTAGAGCAAGACGGCAAACAGCACAGCGAATGGGCTCCAGCCTACCCAGATGACAGTGAGGCAGGCCATGTGCAGCGCGATGAAGGGTAGGGCACGCAGCCAGTCGATCCGGTTTTCGCCGATTGCACCTTTTTCCGGCTCAATGCTGCTGTCCAGCCAGCGCAGCAGTCTTGGGCGCAAGGGTTGACTCATGAAGCCTGCTCCCATTGCTGCGGTACCTTGCGTAATTTCTTCAGGGCGTAGCCGAGGCTTTTAACGAATGTTGTCAGTTCCTTGTAATGCTCGTCGCTGATGGACGGCGTGCGCGCCATGATCCAGACATAGTCGCGCGCATTACGGGCGATGACGGTGCTGGAGTAGTCCGGTGCCAGCCAGGCGATGCGGAAATCGGCCTTGATCGGCCTGATGAACTGCATGCCCCATCGCGCATTGCCGCTGTTCTCGACGACGAAGCCGCGCGGGTTGTACTCTTTCTTCGGGCCGTCAAAACCGCCTTTGCGGAAGGTGAAAGTGGTGTCTATGGTGCCGTCCTCGTCCAGCCGGTAGGATTCGATGGCGTTATAGGCCTGGGTTTCGATCGCTGTCGGGATG
>PHCM01000038.1 GCA_002842255.1 Betaproteobacteria bacterium HGW-Betaproteobacteria-2
CGCTCAGCACATAGGTGCCAATCAGAATGCGGCGCTTGACCTCGGCACCGAAACCTTCTGCGCGGGTCTTGCAATACATGTCCATCAGGTCGGTATATTGCGCAGCACGATGGCCGTAGCGCACGCCGTCATAGCGGGAAAGATTACTGGAGGCCTCGGCTGGTGCCAGCACGTAATAGACCGGGATTGAAAGCTTGGTATTGGGCAGGCTGATATCGACGATCTCTGCGCCCAGCTTGCGATATTGTTCAATCGCATCCTGTACGACCTTGGCAACGGTTGCATCCAGACCTTCAGCGAAAAATTCGCGCGGCAGGCCGACTTTCAGGCCGGCCAGCGGCTGATCACTGGCTTCATGCTTCGCCAGGTCACGGGTGTAGTCTTCCTTGTCGCGCTGCAGGCTGGTGGAATCGCGCTCGTCAAAACCGGTCATGACATTCATCATCAGTGCCATATCCTCACAGGACTTGGCCATCGGCCCGGCCTGGTCCAGCGACGAAGCAAAGGCGATCATGCCGTATCGGGAAACCAGGCCATAGGTCGGCTTCAATCCGGAAAAACCGCAGAGCGAAGCCGGTTGGCGGATGGAGCCACCGGTATCGGTGCCGGTTGCCGCCGCGCACAAACGCGCTGCCACTGCCGCGGCGCTGCCGCCGGAACTGCCGCCAGGCACACGGCTTCGATCCCAGGGATTCTTGACGCCGCCGAAATAGGAAGTCTCGTTGGACGAGCCCATGGCGAATTCATCCATGTTGGTCTTGCCCAGATTGACCGCACCGGCCGCATCGAAACGTTCGATCACGCCAGCGTCGTAAGGTCCGATGAAATTTTCCAGCATGCGGGAACCGCAAGTGGTTTTCCAGCCTTTGGCGACGAAAATATCTTTCTGTGCAATGGGAATGCCGGTCAACGGCTCGGCCTTGCCCTGCGCGATACGCTGGTCGGCCGCCACGGCCTGAGCTAAAGATTTCTCAGCATCCACCGTGATATAGGCATTGAGTTCGGCATTGTGCTGCGCGATGCGGTCAAGGAATTCCTGCGTCATCTCGACACTGGAAATCTGTTTGCTGGCAAGCATCGCCCCCAGCTGTTTAAGGCTACTGTTGATCATGATTCAGGGACTATTCGATGACTTTAGGGACGAGATACAGGCCGTTCTCGGTGGCCGGCGCGATCTTCTGGAATTCTTCACGCTGGTTGGTTTTGGTGACGACATCCTCGCGCAGGCGTTGGGTCACATCCTGCGAATGCGACATGGGCGTAATACCGGTGGTATCAACAGCCTGCATTTGCTCGATCAGCTCCAGAATGCCTGACAATTTCTGCAGAGTTTCCTCGGCTTCAGCATCGCTGATTTCGATACGCGCCAGATGTGCGATACGCTTAACATCGGTGGTGCTTAATGACATGATTGCACCCCGCTGAATAGTTTCATTCCTGATTCCATTGGTAATTTCATTTGAATCTTAATTTTCAATACGATATCGGGTATTATAGCCCGATTTGTTGCGCTTCTTAAGCATCAGACTTGTTTATACTTAAGCGCAGAATAAAAGCTACCAATCGCAGGCACGGGATACAACATAATGTTCGGCATTTTAAACAGCTACTTTTCAAACGATCTGGCCATCGACCTTGGCACAGCGAATACCCTGATTTACGTGCGTGGCAAGGGCGTGGTTCTGGACGAACCTTCAGTCGTCGCCATCCGTCAGGAGGGCGGACCGGCCGGCAAGAAGACCATCCTCGCCGTCGGCCTTGAAGCCAAACGCATGCTCGGCCGTGCACCGTCCAACATCACCGCCATCCGCCCGATGAAAGATGGCGTCATCGCCGATTTCACCGTCACTGAGCAGATGCTTAAGTATTTCATCCGCCGCATTCATGAGTCCCGCCTGTTCTCGCCCAACCCGCGCATCATCATCTGCGTGCCGGTCGGCTCCACTCAGGTTGAACGCCGGGCGATTCGCGAATCCGCTATCGGCGCCGGTGCCAGACAGGTTTACCTGATCGAGGAACCAATGGCCGCCGCCATCGGTGCCGACATGCCGGTCGCCGATGCGACCGGCTCCATGGTCGTGGATATCGGCGGCGGCACCACCGAAGTCGGTGTCATCTCGCTGGGCGGTATCGTTTACGCCAAATCCGAACGCGTCGGTGGCGACAAGTTCGACCAGGCCATCATCGACTACATCCGCCGCAACTACGGCATGCAGATATCCGAACCGACTGCCGAACTGATCAAGAAAAAAATCGGCTCCGCCTTCCCCGGCTCTGAAGTGCTGGAAATGGAAGTCACCGGCCGCAACCTGGCCGAAGGTCTGCCACGCAAGTTCACGATTTCCAGCAACGAAATCCTCGAGGCGCTGACCGAGCCGCTGAACGCCATCGTCGGCGCCGTGAAATCCGCACTGGAACAGACCCCGCCGGAACTCGGTGCGGATATCGCCGAAAAAGGCATGGTACTGACCGGTGGCGGCGCACTGCTGCGCGATCTGGATCGCCTGCTGGTGGAAGAGACCGGCCTGCCGGTGATTGTCGCCGAAGACCCGCTCACCTGCGTCGCCCGCGGTTGTGGACGCGCACTGGAAGAAATGGACAAACTGGGCAATGTATTTGCCAGCGAATAATCAGTACCTAAAATTTTTAACACAACCAACAGGCCGCTATTGCTTCACGCGGCTTGTTTTTTTCTGAAAGCAATCAGGCACCATGCCTCGCGCTCTGGAACCTCAGCAAACACCGGCATTTTTTGTTCGCGGCCCGAGTCCTCTTGCCCGGCTGGTGTTCTTTTCCGCGCTGTCACTGGCACTGATTGCCACTGATTCACGCCTGCATTACCTGACCGAAGTACGCCAGGGGTTCATTGCCCTGCTGCATCCGCTGCAGGTTGTCGCCAACGCCCCGTTCAATCTCTACCGTACCAGCGCTGAATACCTGACGGCGCACAACACACTGGTGGAAACCAATCGCCAACTGAGCGAGCAAGCGCTGCATGACGGCGCCAAGTTGCAGCGCCTGAATGAACTGGAGGTCGAAAACGAACATCTGCGCAGCCTGCTGGGGGCCTCGCAGATCATCGCCCAGCCAGCCCGGCTGGGTGAGGTTTTGCACATGGGACGCGACCCTTTTACACAGAAAATGATGGTCAATCTGGGTAGCCGCCAAAACATCAAGCCAGGGCAGGCCGTGGTTGATGGCGATGGTGTCATCGGCCAGGTGACCCGTGTCTACCCCTTCTCCAGCGAAGTGACCCTCATCACCGACAAGGAGCTATCGATCCCGATCCAGATCGAACGCAACGGCCTGCGTGCCATCGCCTTCGGCGCCGGTGTCGACAATGTGCTGGACCTGCCTTATCTGCCGGTCAACGTCGATATCCAGATCGGCGACCGCCTGATCACTTCAGGCATTGATGGTGTCTATCCGGTCGGTCTCGCGGTTGCCGAGGTCACGAACATTGAACGCAACCCGGATTCACCATTCGCTCAAATCACCTCAAAACCCGTAGCAGGCATCAAGAACCACCGCCAAGTGCTGTTGATCAGCATCCCTGAAATCGAATCGGCACTGGGCACGGTCATCAACAATACTGACGGTTCTACAAAAGCCGGGAAGCCGGCCGAGAAGATCAGCCCAGTCACAACTTCACCAGCAGGATCTGGCAGCCAGAATGTCAACCGTCAGCCTTAAACACGTCTACGCCTCCATGCTGCTGGCGATGCTGTTCCAGTTGCTTCCCTGGGAGGGATTGGCGCTGGAATTGCTGCCGGACTTCATGCTGCTGACTGTCATCTATTGGCTGCTACGCGCGCCGCACCTGTGTCATATCGGCACCGCCTGGTTTGCCGGACTCTTGATCGACCTGGCGACCGGCGGACTGTTCGGCCAGTACGCGCTGGCTTATGCAATGACCGCTTTTCTCGCCGTCAGCTATCAACGCAGACTGGCCCTGTTCAACATCTGGCAACAAACCGCCTATGTCTTTTTTCTGCTGCTGCTTACCCAGACCACGGCCATAGTGCTCAAATTGTTCGGCGGGAACGATTTTCCCGGCTGGGATTACTACCTGCACAGTCTGAGCGGCATTCTGCTCTGGCTGGCCATCATCTTCTCACCCATTGGTGTAGAAGCACCTCCGCACAAGAGTTAAGGGCAAGCTGGCAGCATGAACGTACGTTCCGAGCTGAAAAACTACCGGCAGGAAAGTTACTATTTCCGCATACGCCTCGCGGTTGCCGCGGCGTTCGTGCTGTTCTGTTTCGGCATCCTGGCTGCACGCCTGTTCTACCTGCAGATGGCAAAACACGAGCACTATCACACGCTGGCCGAGAACAACCGCATTTCGCTGGTCCCCATCGTGCCGAATCGCGGCCTGATATTCGACAAGAATGGTGTGGTGCTGGCCCACAACTTTTTTGTCTATACGCTGGAAATCACACCGGCCCGCGTAAAGGATGTCGAGGAAACCATCAACCAGCTCAGCGAACTGGTGGAAATCGGCACCCTGGACCGCAAACGTTTCAAGAAGATACTCTCCGAAAGCCAGGAATTTGAAAGCGTGCCGCTGAGGACACACCTGAACGAAGCTGAAGCTGCGCGTTTTGCTGTCAATCGCTACCGTTTCCCCGGTGTTGAGATCAAATCGCGACTTTTCAGACACTATCCGCAAGGCGCGCTCGGTTCCCATCTGGTTGGTTATATCGGCCGCATCAACGACAAGGATCTGATCAACCTGAAGGAATCCGGCGAGCTTTCCAATTACAAGGGCTCCGACCACATCGGCAAAAGCGGGCTGGAGGAATATTACGAAAGCATCCTGCACGGCAAGACCGGTTTCAAGCAGGTGGAGACCGATTCCGGCGGCCATGCCGTGCGCGTACTTTCGAGCACACCGCCCGTACCGGGCGACAACCTCATCCTCTCAGTGGACAGCAAGCTGCAGAAAATCGGCGAGGATGCGTTCGGCGACAGGCGTGGAGCAATGGTCGCGATCCAGCCGAAAACCGGCGAGGTACTGGCCTATGTCAGCATGCCGACTTTCGACTCCAATCTGTTCGTCGGCGGCATCGACACCGAAAACTGGAAGGCACTCAACGAGTCGCTGGACAAACCTTTAATCAACCGTCCATTACGCGGCATCTACCCGCCGGGTTCAACCTTCAAGCCTTTCATAGCGCTAGCCGGACTGGAGGCAGGCAGACGCGCGCCGCCATTCAGCATCAACGATCCCGGCTTTTTCACGCTGCCCGGCAACACCCACCGCTACCGCGACTGGAAACCACAAGGCCACGGTGTAGTGGACATGCGCAAGGCCATCACTATCTCCTGCGACACCTTCTTCTACGGGCTCGCGCATGAAATGGGCATCCATGCCATGACTGACTTCGTCCGGCATTTCGGCTTCGGCCAAAGATCCGGCATCGATATCAGTGGCGAACTTGAAGGCTTGCTACCAACCCCGGAATGGAAAAAACGACGCTGGAACCAGCCTTGGTATCCCGGCGAAACGGTAATTTTCGGCATCGGTCAAGGTTACATGCTGGCAACTCCCATGCAACTGGCTCAGGCAACAGCCATCTTCGCCAACAATGGTGTCGCCATGAAGCCGCACCTGGTCACCGGCATACAGGAAGCCAGCTCGGGGGCCATCCGCACGGTGGAGCAGGTAGTGACTGACAGAATAGAGCTGAAGCCGGAAAACGTCGAAATCGTCAGAAAGGGCATGGAAGATGTGACCCTGCCCGGCGGCACCGCCGTCGCGGTCGGCGCTGGCGCACCTTACACGGTCGCCGCCAAAACCGGCACGGCGCAGGTAGTCGGTATCAAGCAGGGCGAAAAATATGATGCCAGCAAGCTGGATGAACGCCACCGCGACCACGCCCTGTTCATCGCCTATGCGCCAGCCGACGATCCGCAGATCGCATTGGCCATCATCGTCGAGAATGGCGGTAGCGGAGGGTCGGTCGCCGGACCGATCGCACGCAAGGTGATGGACTACTATCTGCTCGGCAAGGAGCCTGCCGAAAGCCCGCCGATAAACCCAATCGCCTTGCCGGAAGCCGCGATCGCACCGGCAACCACCGAGGAACACGCCCATGATTGATCGTATCTACAAAGGCCTGGTCAGGCATATCGACGGCTTCCTCATGGGCTGCCTGCTACTGACCCTGTTGCTGGGACTCTTCGTGCTGTACAGCGCATCAGGCGAAAGCAGTGCCAGAATGTTTGCGCAACTGACCAATATCTCCGTCGCACTGCTTGTCATGTGGCTGGCCGCCAACATTCCGCCGCAGCATTTGGAACGTATCGCACTGCCGCTCTATCTGCTCGGCGTTCTACTATTACTCGGCGTCGCGCTATTTGGCGAGATCACCAACGGCGCCCGCCGCTGGCTTGACCTGGGCGTTGCCAGAATCCAGCCCTCAGAGCTCATGAAGATCGCTGTGCCCATGATGCTGGCCTGGTATTTTGCCAAGCGAGAGGAATCCCTGCGACTAACGGACTATGCGATTGCCGCCATATTCCTCGCCATTCCTGCCGCCTTCATCCTGAAACAACCGGACCTGGGTACAACCTTGCTGATCCTCGGATCCGGTATTTTCGTCATCTATCTTGCCGGTTTCAGCTGGAAACTGATTATCGCCATGGCAGTTGGCGCCGCTGCGCTCGCCCCTTTACTCTGGACCATGCTGCACGACTACCAGCGGCGGCGCATCATCATCCTCTTCGACCCGCATCAGGACCCTCTTGGAGCAGGCTATCACACCATACAAGCCAATATCGCCATCGGCTCCGGCGGACTGGCGGGCAAAGGCTGGCTCAATGGCACGCAATCGCAACTGGACTTCATCCCGGAACGCACCACCGACTTCATCCTCGCCGTGTTCGGTGAAGAATTCGGCCTGCTCGGAAACCTTTTGCTGCTATTGCTGTTCACACTCATCATCGGTCGAGGTCTGGTGATTGCGGCACAAGCACAAAGCACCTTCTGTCGTTTGCTGGCAGGCAGCATCAGCCTGACATTTTTCACCTATGCTTTCGTCAACATCGGCATGGTCAGCGGTATCCTGCCCGTGGTTGGCGTACCGCTGCCGCTGATCAGTTATGGCGGCACTTCTCTGGTGACACTGATGCTGGGTTTCGGTATTTTAATGAGCATTCAAACCCATAAAAAACTGGTGGCGACATGATGAAAATCTTGCATACACTAACTATCATCCTCTTCAGCCTGCTGCTCGGCGCCTGCGGCAGCACCAGCGTCAAACCGGAGCGACCCGCCAGCCCCACAGCCCCAACCAGCAAACCCGGCACTGGCGGCGGCTATTATCTCGATGACGGCCCCGGCGAGATATCGCAGGCCGAACTTGAACGTATCCCCGATGCGGTTCCACGGGCAGAACCCCTGCGCGCAGCCAACAGTCGCCCCTATACCGCGCTCGGCCGGCAATACGTGCCGATGAGTGAGTACCGCCCCTACAAGCAACGCGGCATCGCCTCCTGGTATGGCAAACGCTACCACGGCAACCAGACTGCCAGCGGCGAACGTTACGACATGTATGCCATGACCGCCGCGCACACCACACTGCCCATCCCCAGTTATGTGCGTGTCACCAATCCGGATAACGGCCGTTCGGTGATATTGCGTGTCAACGACCGCGGTCCTTTTCTGCACGACCGGCTGATCGACGTCTCCTATGTCGCCGCCCACAAACTCGGCATCGTCGGCAAAGGCAGCGGCGTGGTCGATGTCGAATGGATAGACACCCGGCCCGAGACCATGGCGCGCGCTGCACCCCCCCAACCAAGCGCTCCGAACAATACGACTGCCAGCATCAGCGGCGTCTATGTGCAGGTCGGAGCTTTCAAATCCCGCGAAAATGCCGACCGGTTGCGAGAGAGCCTGCAAAACCGGAATCTGGCCGTCACCGCTGACGGCAGGAATGTGCCCATCCAGAACTGGTATAATGAGGACACCTATCGCGTCAGGCTAGGTCCCTATCAGAATCGTTCCGAGGCAGATCTGGCCGCCAGCAGAATCAACCAGAGCATAGGCACCAACGCCATTGTTGTTTTCCAAAACTAATCCGTTAAAGATTCGAACATGTCCATATTGAAATCGCTTTTCCTTGCCGCATCCCTGGCCTTCGTTTCCACCATCGCCGTCGCCGCAGACATCCCGCCGCCGCCCAGCATGGCGGTGAAGTCCTATGTGCTGCTTGACGTCAACAGCAACCGCTTTATTGCGGAAGAGAACGCGGCCATGCGCGTGGAACCGGCCTCGCTGACCAAGGTCATGACCGCCTACCTGACGTTCAAGGCTTTGAAGAACGGCCATCTGCAACCGGACCAGCAGGTGCCGGTCAGCACCTACGCATGGAAGGCCGAAGGTTCCAGAATGTTCATTGAGCCCAACCGTCCGGTCACCGTCGAGGAACTGATCCACGGCGTCATCATTCAGTCCGGCAACGATGCTTCGATTGCGCTGGCAGAAGCCATCGGTGGTTCGGAGGAAGTCTTTGCCCAGCTGATGAACCAGGAAGCCAAGCGCCTGGGCATGAACAACAGCAACTTCATGAACTCCACCGGCCTGCCTGACCCGGACCACTACACCACTGCGCACGACCTCGCCATTCTGGCCGCCGCGCTGATTCAGGATTACCCGGAACAGTACCAGCGCCTGTATTCGATGAAGGAATACACCTACAACAACATCACCCAACCCAACCGCAATCTGCTGTTGTGGCGCGACCCGCATGTCGATGGCATCAAGACCGGTCACACCAAGGCTGCCGGCTATTGCCTGATGACATCGGCCAAGCGCGGCGATATGCGCCTGATCTCGGTCGTGCTCGGCGCCACTTCGGAAAACGCTCGTGCCGCAGAAAGCCAGAAACTGCTGAACTACGGCTTCCAGTTCTATGAATCGCAACTGGTCTACAAGGCCGGTGCCGCCATCAGCGAACTCAAGGTCTGGAAAGGCAAGGACAACACGCTGGCTGCCACGGTCGCAGAGGATCTGTACATCACCTTGCCCAAAGGCGAATACAGCCGGGTAAAGGCCACGCTGACCACTCAGCAGCCCCTGATTGCGCCGATCAAGGCCGGTCAGGAAGTCGGCACCATTGAATTCGCACTGGACGGCAAGGTCATCGACAGCCAGAAACTGGTCGCCGCCAAGGATGTCGGCATCGCCGGCTTCTTCGGTCGCCTGTGGGACACCATCAGATTGTGGTTTGTATAAATAAATCCGGGGTAAGTGCGGATTGACCGATATCGTCTATCTCAACGGCCAGTTTCTTCCGCTGGAAGAAGCGCGGGTGCCGGTGCTGGACCGTGGCTTCATCTTCGGCGACGGCGTCTATGAAGTCATCCCGGTCTATTCGCGCCATCCGTTCAGAATGCGCGAGCATCTTCAGCGCCTGCAGCAGAGCCTGGCAGGACTGCGGCTGGAAAGCCCGCATACGCTGGAACAATGGGGAAAACTGGTCGCCGAACTGATTGAACGCAACAGCCTGCAGGATCAATCCGTCTATCTGCAGGTCACACGCGGCCCCGCACCACGTGATCAGGCATTCCCCAAACAGGTGACACCGACCGTGTTCCTGATGTGTACGGAACTGATCACGCCGCCCCGGGAACTGGTCGAACAGGGCGCATCGGCGGTCAGCGCCCGGGATAT
>PHCM01000039.1 GCA_002842255.1 Betaproteobacteria bacterium HGW-Betaproteobacteria-2
AATATCATGGTTTTATAAACACCGTAAGTCTAATCAGTAGCAGCAGAGTCGGCTTGATTCAGGTCAAGAAATGATGTTTTCTGCATTGCTGTGCATGCTGCTGCCAAATCATCAGAAGGGTGGGTGGATTTCTGAGCGGGGAAATAAAAAAGGGCGCCATGGCGCCCTTTGTCGTTTCCGTTATTCCTGGATTATTTCAGAGCAGCCAGCGCAGCATCATAGTTTGGCTCGTCGGCAATTTCGCCGACCAGTTCGCTGTGCAATACCTTGTTGTTTTCATCAAGCACGACGACAGCGCGGGCGGTGAGGCCGGCCAGGCTGCTGTCGACGATCTGCACGCCATAGTCCCTGGCGAATTTGGCTGTATCGCGGAAGGTAGAGAGCGTGCTTACGTTCTCAATGCCTTCGGCACCGCAGAACCGGCTTTGTGCAAACGGCAGGTCGGCCGAGATGCAGAGTATGGCGGTATTGTTCAGTGCGCTGGCCTTCTGGTTGAAAGTACGCACGGAAGTGGCACAGGTTGGTGTATCGATGCTCGGGAAAATATTGAGCACTTTGCGTTTGCCTGCGAAGTCAGCGAGCGATAACAGATTGCGTTTGGCGTCGGCCAACTGGAAATCGGGTGCGCTTTGACCAGGTTGCGGCAGATTGCCGCCGATGGTGACTGGATTGCCCTTGAGTGTGACGGTTGCCATGTCGATCTCCTTTTTTTAAGCATGGTTATTGAAAGTACAAATGGAAAACGCCCTCAATCAGAGAGCGTTTCCTTTAGAGCTGTATGTCAGCAGACTAATCTGTCATCCCAGCAGATTCTCGGTCAGATAACCGATGGTCATGGTCTGGTTGTGCAGCACGCTGTCTGTGGTATTGGGGCGCGGAGCCAACTCGCCGTAGGAATAGAAGCCGGTGAGTGCGGTTTGCGGTCCCAGAATCTGTTGCACCATCTTGATTTCGTCTGCGACCAATTCGGCCATCACGCCTTTACGACCGACACAACTTACACAGAGCGCCAAGCCGGGTTGATTGGTCACGCCGGGTTTTAGGCCACCTGTCACCAGATGCGCAGCGCCGCCTGCACCTTCGACCAGCCGGTCATGGTTGGTTTGGCACAGACGTACGGTTTCGCCTTCTTCCACATTGCCGGCAAAAGTCAGGCTGTTGTTGGCAGGGTCGACCGCGAGCAAGGTTCTGATCTTTTCAACATCGCGTTTGCCTTCTTCGATGATGGCTAGCGGGAATTTGAGGCCGCTACCAGGCAACCCCTTGGCATAGGCGTCGCCGATGTACATGCGATAGAGCGGTAAGGCCGGTTTGCCATCCATTTCGTAGACGACGTTTTTGACCGAACGGGTGATCTTGCGTGGCGGGCCGTAAGGTTTCCAGCCGCCGAGTGCACCGCTGGAAGTCACCAGATTATTGCCGTAGAGGCCAACGGCGATGACCAGACCATCGGAAATGGTGTCGTTAAACAGTTGCAGGGTTTTGACGAAAGCGCCGCCATCACCGGCCAAGCCGCCTACAATCGGGGTTTCACCCAGTACGCTCTGGAAGCCGAGTAACAGTTCAGAGCCGTTGACATTCAGGCCGTCGGATAAAACGATCACGGTGCGCAGACTGTCCGCTGCCAACTGCTTTGCGAGTGTTGCCGCTGTTTCAAAAGAGTTTTGCATGCCACTCATCTTGGTATGAACCACACGTTGCATGGTCTTTTCCCACAGGATGGCGGTGATTTGCAGGCTGTCGTCAAAAACGCCGCTGGGATTGATTTCTCCGGAAGTGGTGCAACCAATGATTTGCGCAGTCGGATAACGGTCTTTAAGGAAGCTGGTGAGCTTGCTTTCAGAGAAGCGCTTGACCGAACCGAATACCAGAACCAGGTTGGCATTGGGCAAAGGAGATGCGCTGGGCAAATCTTTTAAAGCCATTTTAGGCGAAACGGATTCCTGACGAATGAGCATGCGATTTTCCCTCGATACCGCGATTTTGCACGGCTTTATTATCTATAGTCGTTATTTGTAATCATTCAACTTCAGCAGAAATTCTGAATATTGAAGAAAACCTATTCAAAAAATCTGTGTATATTTAACCCCTTTGTTACAAGAATGACAACTTAATGCTATTATTTTTTTCAATGTTGCACATAAATTGAATCTCTATATAGAATAGTGACGACATACAAACGCTACCTTGGGCTTTCAGAGTAGCGATAATAAAAGGGGATCAGGGTGAGTCTAGACAGTCTAGATGGCGTCAAGGTGATGGTGATTGATGACAGCAACACCATTCGCCGCAGCGCCGAGATATTCCTTAAGCAGATAGGTTGTGAAGTGATCCTGGCGGAAGATGGCTTTGATGCATTGTCAAAAATTGCCAGTCATTTGCCGGACCTTATCTTTGTAGACATCATGATGCCGCGTCTTGACGGTTATCAGACCTGTTCCCTCATCAAGCGAAATTCCCGTTTCAAATCCACTCCCGTTATCATGCTTTCCAGCAAGGATGGCGTTTTCGATCGTGCGCGTGGCCGCATGGTCGGCTCAGATCAATATCTCACCAAACCATTCACGCAAGAGTCCCTGGTTGATGCTGTCAAAACTTATGCATCTTCAGGTTCACATTCACAAGAGGCGGAGTAACTTATGGCTATAGAAACTATCATGGTTGTTGATGATTCCGAAACGGACCGATTCCTGTTGACAGAAATTCTGGAGTCGGCCGGCTACAAGGCAACTACTGCTGCCAGCGGTGAAGAGTGCCTGGCCAAGGTAGAAGAGACGCCGCCGGACATGGTCCTGATGGATGTCATCATGCCTGGTCTCAACGGTTTCCAGACTACACGTGCACTTTCCAAGAACCCACAGACTGCGCATATTCCGGTTATCGTCTGTACTGGTAAGGAACAGGCAACCGATCGCATGTGGGCCTTGCGTCAAGGTGCGAAGGACAGCGTTATCAAGCCAGTGGTCGCTGAAGAGCTGCTGAGCAAGATCAAGGAACTCGGCTAGATGGCAAGAACCAGGCTTAATCTTCATGCTTATCAGCAGGAGATTCTTGCACGCCTGAAAGAATCGGCCGAGGGCGGCGGTGCCAAGGCGGTATCCAAGCTTGGTATCAGTATCAATGGCCTCAACTGGCTGGTGGCGCTGGATGATGTCAGCGAAGTGTTGCCACTGCCGGAAATTACGCGTGTGCCGCAGACACAATCCTGGTTTATGGGTATGGCTAATGTGCGCGGTAATCTATATGCGCTGAGTGACTTGGCAGCCTATTTGGGTTATCCAGCTACCAGAATAGATTCTGATAGTCGTATCTTGCTGGTTCACCCCAAGTTTGATGTCAACGCGGGACTGTTGGTGGATCGCCTGATCGGCCTGCGTTCGACGGATGATATGGACAAGCAGGATGATGTTGGTGAGCAGGCAGCCTGGTATGTCAATCAGTATAAAGATGCCAATAATGAAACTTGGCACGAGATGGATATCAGCAAGCTTTTGATTCAGAATGAATTTATGCAGATTGCGGCCTGATGCCGGACTTGATGATAAAACATACAAAATTTAAATTTGGGAGTAATTCAGATGGCCCTCGATAAGGCAAAAATTGGCGAGTTGGTAACGAAGCTGAAAGCCTGGTTCAAGCCAGCCCCTAAACCTGTAAGTACGGTAGAGGGTGGTAACAGACGATTACTTCCGGTCTTCATTGTGCTGGCTTTTGTTATTAGTGTAGTCACGGCGGTGCTTGGCTTTACGCAAACGCGCAAGGACGCTGAGTTTACCAAGGGTGTGAGTGACGTGCAGGTATTCGTGCAGCAGATGGTGCGTGATGTGTTGCTGCTGAATCAGGGTGACCAGTATGCGGAAAGCCGTATCAAGGCCGCTGAATCCCGTGTGACTCAGGGTATCAACACCATGGGGCAGTCCTTTGGTGGCTCTTCTGCGGACCTGGACAAGCTGACTGCTGCCTGGGACAAATTGCGTACTCAAGCGACCGGTATGAAACAGGCGGCTGACAAGAGTGGTCTGGAGAGCCTCGCCACCCAGGGTGACGGCATGCTGGCGATCTCTCGGGATATCGTTGACCAGCACAATCAGTCGAGTCTGGCCATGCGCTGGTTGCTGGCTGCCTTTGTTGCCGGTCTGACGGCTTTGATCCTGATCGTGCTCAACGGTAGAAAGCAGGCAGAAGCAGAGCGTCTGCGTTCCGAGCGTATCGAGGCCGCCAACCTGGAGAACCAGGAGGCGGTTCTGAACCTGCTGGACGAAATGGGTGATCTGGCGGACGGTGACTTGACGGTAAAGGCGCAGGTATCGGAAAACATCACCGGCGCGATTGCTGACTCCATTAACTACACGATCGACAGTCTGCGGGATCTGGTAACCGAGATTAACCGTGCGACCGAGCAGGTGAACCAGGCGACTGCCCAAGCGCAGGAAACTTCGACCTCGCTGCTGGCTGCGGCGGAAGAACAATCCAAACAGATTACTGATACCGGTGAAGCGGTCAACAACATGACACGCTCGATTCTGGAAGTGTCCAGCAACGCTGGTCAGGCGGCCCAAGTGGCGCAACGTTCGTTACAGGCCGCGACCCAGGGTGCGCAGGCGGTACAGAACACGATTGCAGGTATGAACGAAATTCGTACGCAGATCCAGGAAACCTCCAAGCGAATCAAACGTCTGGGTGAAAGCTCCCAGGAAATTAGTGAAATCGTGGAACTGATTTCGGACATTACCGAGCAGACCAACATTCTGGCGCTGAATGCTGCGATTCAGGCGGCGTCTGCCGGTGAAGCGGGTCGAGGCTTTACGGTGGTTGCGGAAGAAGTGCAGCGGCTGGCGGAACGCTCCTCTGAAGCGACCAAGCAGATTAGTGCGATTGTGAAGACCATTCAGACCGACACCAACAGCGCGGTAGCCGCTATGGAAAAGAGTACTGAGGGTGTGGTTGAAGGGGCTCGACTCTCAGATGCTGCGGGTCAGGCACTGAACGAAATTGAAACCGTTACCAACAACCTGGCGCAGCTGATCGGTGCGATCTCCACCGCAACCGTGGCGCAGACCGAAGTGGCGGCGACGGTGAGCCGGAACATGCAACAGATTCAGAATATTACTTCGCAGACGACCGAAGGCACCAAGTCAACTGCCAACTCCATCGGTCAGCTGACCGGCCTGGCTGAAGAACTGCGCGGTTCTGTGGCCGGTTTCAAGTTGTCTTGAACCGGGTTTGGGATAGTGTGCTGAATCATGAAGAACATATGGGGTAATTGTGGCTGAAGAATTCGATATTGGGCCACTCACCTGGGTCAAGGATGAGATTGATCAAGCGCTGAAAAGCGTGCTGGAGAATCTCGAGTCATTTACGGCGAATCCTGCAGACACCTCCGCATTGCGTTTCTCCAAGACGCATCTGTTCCAGGTCAGTGGTGCACTCGACATGGTCGGCTTGCAGGGTTGCAAGCGATTTTGCGCCGAAATCGAGCATGTCATAGGCAAGTTGGAACAGCAGGCCATTCCTCCTTCAGCTGAGACAGCAGAAGTCATCGAGCAAGCCGTTCATACCCTGGATCATTATCTGCAAAGATTGCTTGATGGTTCGCCTGACACGCCCATGTTGCTCTTCCCCATGCTGAAAGCGCTGGCGGAATTGCATGGTGAGTCAGTTGAGGAAGCCGAGCTCTTTTTCCCGGACACCTCTATCCGCGCACCAAAAAACATTCCAACTGAAGAAATCCCTGAAGATGAAATTCCTTCATTGGTCGCCAAACAGCGCACCGCTTTTCAGACGGCCCTGCTGAAATGGCTCAAGACTTCCAGTGCTGAAAGCCTTGATGCGATGCGTGACGCGCTGGATAACGTCCAGAAAACACAGAAACTGGCTGCGCAAAAGACTTTCTGGTGGTTGAGTAGTATATTTACTGAAGCCTTGGCACAGCCTGCCATTGCTGAACGTAACACGGTCAAGTTGCTGTGCCGGCAGATCGATCAGCAATTGCGTAATCTGAGTCAGGGTAACAGTAAGCCGACAGGCAATCTGCTGCGAGACATCCTGTATTACATCGCGCAAAGCCAAGCTCTGACCGAGCGCATCAAACAGGTCAAATCCTTGTTCGAACTGGACAGTCTGCTGCCGGCTGGTGAGGATGCCGCGAATGCGCTAGTCGAACTGAGCGCCGAGGATATCGCCATCTTCGCAGCACTCAAGGAATTGGTCGCCAATATGAAGAATAGCTGGTCAGCTATTTCTGAAGGGAACAAGCAGGAGTTATCGACTTTTCTCGACCAGTTGGGCGAAGCGGTTATCGACTCGCAGAAACTCAGCGAACCCGCGCTTCCTGAACTTCTGGAAACTGTGCACGGTCTGGCATCCGCCATTCAGGATGAACCGGACAAGTATCCAGAAGCGGTTTATATCGAAGTTGCCGCCAGTCTCAATTTATTGCAGGATGCACTGGCTGATGAGCAGATGTTCGACCGCAAGGCGGTGCAGCAGATGCAGTCGCAGAGCCAGCACATGCGCGATATATTGCGGGGCGATGTTTCGGCTGAGCCGATTTCCACGCAGCTGGATGAAAGCACCCTGCTGGCGATGGCGCGTCAGATCAAGGATGCGCTGCAACTGGTCGAACAATCACTGGATGCCTTCTTCCGTAATCCTGCGGATCATGGGGTGCTGAAAACCGTTGGCAAACCGCTGGAACAGGTGGTTGCTGCGTTTGACATGCTGGATATGGCGGTCCCTACCAGAATCGCATCCGCTTCCGCCGATTTGGTCGCACATTTCCATGAATATCCGGAGCAGGTCAGCGCAGATGTTCAGAAACAGTTCGAACTGGTTGCGGAAAGCCTGAGTATGCTGGGCTTCTTTGTGGACGAATTTCCACGCATGCGTCCGGAGGCCATGGAAGCACTTGAAGCGGCACTGGCAAGGCTGGAAGCTGAGCAGAAGTCACTAGAGAGCAAGCCTGTCGGCGGTGTTGCAGCTCCGGCAGAAGTGTCGGTTGCAGTTGGAGAGCCGGTAGCGGTCAAGGCAGCAGTAGCGAAACCGGCAGCCAGAAAAGTCGATCCGGAAATACTGGAAATCTTCATTGCGGAAGCTGAGGAGGTGTTGGCCAATGTTGCCCAGCATATGCAGGCTCTGCGTGTAAACAATACTGACCGCGAAGCATTGACTGAGGTACGTCGTGGCTACCACACCCTGAAGGGCAGCGGCCGTACTGTCGGGCTTGATGCCTTGGGCGAGATCGCCTGGGCAGTGGAAAAATTATTGAACGTCGTGATTGAAAACGATGTGGTGCCCAGTGCGAACCAGTTGTCCTTTATTGAAAAGGCGAGTGCTGCATTCTCCGGCTGGGTGGCTGAACTACTTGAAAAGGGTGCGTGTGAGCCATCTTTTATCGAGTGGCAGGCTGAAGCCCAGGTCCTGGAAGCCGAATTTGCCAAGCAGAAACCGGCGGCTGAGGCTGCAGAGGTATTGATTGGTGGCACCAGAAAGATTAGCCGGGCCTTGTTCAACATCTTCTTTGGCGAAGCAAAGCAGCATTTGCAGACTATCACGAAGGAAACTGCAAAACTTGAAGTTGGTTCTACTGGAGTGCCTGCCGAATCACTGGTGCGTTCTGCTCACACCCTAGCCAGCAATGCTGGTGCGACCGGATTCAAGGCGCTTTCTGACCTCTCCCGTGCACTGGAAAACTGGCTTGATGTCTTCCCCGGTCAATGGGATGACAAGTCCCTGACCTTGCTGGGTAATGTCGTCAAATCATTGACCGACATGCTGGAGAAGGTCGAAGCCTTGGCAGAACCCAAGCGTGCGACGGCACTGCTCACTGCGCTGAAAAAAGCGACTGAAAAAGCCAGCCAGGTACTGCCGGAAGTGGAAGTGTCTGATGAAGTTGCAGCGATTGAGCCGGTCGAGCAGCCGATCAGCGTGCAAACGGCTGAAGGTATCGAACAGCCAGATGAGCTTGAACAGGTAGTGGCTCCTGATTCCATTGAAGTCAGTAGTCCGCTGGATCAGGAACTGCTGACCATCTTTACCGAGGAGGCCCGTGAACTGGTGCCGCAAATCGGTAATGAATTGCGCGCATGGCGCAAGGCGCCGCAAGACAACAGCCATCCGGATGCATTGCAACGCGCATTGCATACGCTGAAGGGCAGTGCTCGCATGGCCGGCCAGTCTGAAATGGGCAATGTCGTCCATAATATGGAAGACCGCGTGATTCAGGCGCTGAAGAAAAAGGTTACACCAGCCGATTTCGACGACCTGTTCCAGGACGTTGACAGCATCGGTGTTTTCCTTGAGGAGTTGACTGGTGAATCTGCCGAGGGTCGCAAGGATGAGGTGGCTGTCAGCCGTGGCGGCAATCGTCGCGCGCAGTTCTTGCGTATGCGTGCAGATATGCTGGACAGGTTGATCAACGAAGCAGGCGAGGTCAGTATCGCCCGTTCGCGCATGGAACAGGAAATGCAGGGCTTCAAGCATTTTTCACTGGATCTGACCGAAAGTGTCTTCCGTTTGCGCAGCTATCTGCGTGAGCTGGAAATCGAAACTGAAAGTCAGATGCAGTCGCGCATGACCTTGTTGCAGGAAACGCAGGAAGCTTTCGATCCGCTGGAATTTGACCGGTTCACGCGTCTGCAGGAACTGACGCGCATGATGGCCGAGAGCGTGAACGACGTTTCCACCATCCAGAACGGATTGCTGAACAATCTGGACGAAACGGAATCCGCGTTGCAGCAACAGGCCCGCATGAATCGCGAATTGCAGTATGGCTTGATGAATGTGCGTATGGTGCCGTTCTCGGTGATTTCAGAGCGTCTGCATCGTATCGTCCGCCAGACAGCGCATGAGTTGAACAAGCCTGTAGAACTGACAATCGATGGTGAATCGGTTGATATCGACCGTAGCGTGCTGGACAAGATCGGCGCGCCGCTCGAGCATTTGTTGCGTAATTCTGTCGGTCACGGCATAGAGTCTCTCGCGCAGCGGAAAAAACAGCACAAGCCGGAAACCGGCAGCGTTCAGCTCAAGGTCAAGCGCGAAAACGATGAAATTGTCATTACCGTCGCCGACGACGGTGCCGGTATCAAGCTGGACAGAGTCCGTGAAAAAGCCATTCAGAACGGCCTGATTCAGGCGGATCAGGAAACCAGTGAGCAGAGCCTGATGGCCATCATTTTTGAGCCCGGATTCTCGACAGCCGCTGATGTGACGCAGATTTCCGGCCGTGGCGTTGGTCTGGATGCCGTACGTGGTGACATTACCGCACTCGGCGGCCGTATTGAAGTATTCAACTCACCAGAACACGGTGCCGTCTTCACGATCTATCTGCCGGTGACACTTTCTGTTGCGCAGGTGGTTCTGGTGCGTTCGGGCACTCACCTGTACGCCTTGCCATCCATCATGGTCGAACAGCTGCAGAAACTGAAAACCGGGTTGCTGGCCGCGGCTTATGAAGCCAAGGCCATTCACTGGGCAGACCGCGAATATCCGATACACTATTTCTCCAGACTGATTGGTGAAACGGATGCCGAACCTGAACAACTGACTTATACGCCGATATTGCTGCTGCGTAGCGGTACCAACCGCATCGCCCTGCATGTCGACGAGATTATCGGTAACCAGGAAGTGGTCATGAAGCCTATCGGGTC
>PHCM01000040.1 GCA_002842255.1 Betaproteobacteria bacterium HGW-Betaproteobacteria-2
CGCGCCCGGCCTCGATCGCCTTCTTCATGGCGCCGGCAATGCGAATCGGGTCTCCGGCGGCGGCGATCGCGGTGTTCATCAGCACGCCGTCACATCCCAGCTCCATGGCGATGGCCGCATCGGAAGCCGTACCGACGCCGGCATCCACCAGCACCGGTACTTTGGCGTTCTCGATGATGATCTGCAGGTTCCACGGATTCAGAATGCCCATGCCGGAGCCGATCAGCGATGCCAGCGGCATCACGGCGACGCAGCCGATCTCCTCCAGCCGTTTGGCGATAATCGGGTCATCCGAGCAGTAGACCATGACGTCGAAGCCGTCCTTGACCAGCGTCTCGGCGGCCTGCAAAGTCTCGATCATGTTCGGGTAAAGTGTCTTCGGGTCGCCCAGCACTTCCAGCTTGACCAGCTTGTGGCCATCCAGCAGTTCGCGCGCCAGACGTAGCGTGCGTACCGCATCCTCCGCACTGTAGCAACCGGCCGTATTGGGCAGATAGGTGAATTCTTCCGGCGGCAGAAAGTCCAGCAACGAAGGCTCGCCGGCATTCTGGCCGATGTTGGTGCGGCGGATGGCTACCGTGACGATCTCGGCACCACTGGCGTCGATCGCCGCGCGTGTCTCGGTGAAATCCTTGTATTTTCCGGTACCCACCAGCAAACGTGAGTTGTAGGACTTGCCTGCAATATTCAGTATATCTGTCATGTTCTCTTCAGCCGCCGCCTACGGCGCCGACTATTTCCAGTTTATCGCCATCATTCAACAAGGTTTGTGCAAAGGCGCTACGTGGCACGATTTCCCCATTGCACTCTATCGCCAGACGTTTGCCCGTCAGTTCCAGCTTTTCAACCAGATCGCTGACGTACAGGGTCTCCACATCAAATTCTCTGACTTTGCCGTTGATCGTGAGGTGAATCATGGTGAATTTTTGCCAATGGTTGAAATCGCATGCGCGCTATCCCGCTATTTTACGTAGGTTCAAGCGCAATAAGCAAACTTAAATCCTCCCGAACAATCATAGCGATAGTCATGTGTATCAAGGCAAACTACCATGAAGTTTTTGCATCGGATTACTTCAGGAAAATATGCTATCCATTCAACCAGCCACCAAGAAAGTGACCCCATGAACATTCAAAAATTCCGTCCGTTCAATATCCTTTCCTGCCTGCTGATGGCGATACTGCCAACAGCCGCTCTCGCCGACCAGGCGCTCGACAAATCGCGGGAAATCAACAAATCGGTCGTCGAACAGATCGTTGATGCGCAGGTCACCCTGGCAAAGGGGCCCTATAAAGGCTTGCGCACCAATCACACCAAAGGCATCGTGGTCAGCGGCACCTTCACTCCAGCCGCCACGGCGAGCACCCTGACCAAGGCTGCCCATCTGCAGGACACGCCGAGCAAAGTCACCGTGCGCTTCTCCAACGCCGGCGGCGTGCCGACGATCGAGGATACCAACCCCGGCGCCAACCCGCGTGGCATCGCCATACGTTTTGAGCTGCCGGATGGCAGCATCACCGACATCGTCAGTCTTTCCGTGAACGCCTTCCCGGTATCGACACCGGAAGCATTTCTGGCGTTCCTGAATGCGCGGATTGCCACCACAGCTGACAGTCCCAAACCCTCCCCGGTAGAAAAAATGATTGCCGAAACGCCTTCGCTACAGCGCTTCATCGCCATCCCCAAACCATTTCCGGTGAGCTTTGCCAGCCTGAATTATCACGGCATCAATGCCTTCCAGTTCACCAATGCCAAGGGCGAAAGCCATCACATCCGCTACCGCATCGAACCGCTCAACGGCCAGGAATTTTTGACGCCGGAACAGGTTGCGACAGCCACACCCGATTATTTGTTCGATGAATTGCCGCGACGACTTGAAGCGGGCACAGTGAAATTTCGCCTGCTGGCACAAGTCGCTGAAAAAGACGATGTGATCATTGACCCGACCGTAATCTGGCCGGAAGAAAGAAAACTGGTGGACCTGGGCGTCTTGCACTTGCAGGCGCCAGTAGCCGACAATGCCGCGGCGGAAAAAGCCCTGGCTTTCAATCCCCTGATTCTGCTTGACGGCATCGCACCCAGCGACGACCCCGTTCTGCTTGCCAGACCCGGCGCATACGCCGTCAGCGTCAGCCGGCGTATGGCGCCATAGAGCGTGCTCACACAAACCCAAAAGCCTGCCTTTGAAATTTATCAGCAGGCTTTTGTAGCTTTAGTTTGCTAGCAGCCGGACCGACCGCGTAAAATGCAGCCTGTGCGGGTGTAGTTCAATGGTAGAACGCCAGCTTCCCAAGCTTGATACGCGGGTTCGATTCCCGTCACCCGCTCCAGACCGCGCTTTCCCAGACCGTCGCTTTCAGAGCTCCACCATCTCGAAATCTTCCTTGCGCGCGCCACATTCGGGACAAGCCCAGTTCGGCGGTACGTCCTCCCAGCGGGTCCCCGGTGCGATGCCGTCATCCGGCCAACCTTTTGCCTCATCGTAAATCCAGCCGCAAATAGTACACATCCATGTTTTCATGATGAAACCTTCGTTAATTTTGCCTGGTAGATTGGTTAGTTTTACTGAGTCGATTCAGTTAAAATAACATACTTGCCGATGTCACAGTGCCGGCCTTGATTCCGATCCATACTTTCAGAATCAAGGCTTTCCGAAATCATCAGGCACCGCCTCCTCAAACGCAACCGATTGCCCATTTATGACTTTGCTGCCACCCACCGTCCTCACCTTTGCCGCCACTGATCCAAGTAGCGGCGCAGGCCTGCAGGCAGACATCCTGACCTTTGCCAGCATCGGCTGCTACCCGTTGTCTGTCGTCACGGCAATTACCGCACAGGACACGCTCGGCGTCGAGAACGTCATGGTGTTCGATGCCGACTGGGTGAATGAGCAGGCCAGAACCATCCTCGAGGACGTCCAGGTCTCCGCCTTCAAGCTCGGCATGCTGGGCAGCGTCGAAAATATCGCGGTCATTGCCGAGATCATGGCCGACTATCCGGACGTGCCTTTGCTGATCGACCCCATCCTCTCCTCCGGCCGCGGCGACGAACTGGCCAATGACGAAATGCAGGCCGCCATGGTCGATCTGCTGTTCCCGCAGGCGACACTGATCACACCCAACAGCCTGGAAGCGCGCCGCTACGCCTTTTCCGATGAAACGGAAGAAGTCGAGAACACTTCGCTGGATGAAAGCGCGCAACGCCTGCTGGCCATGGGTGCGGAATATGTCCTGATCACCGGCACGCACGAACGCAGCCCGGAAGTCATCAACACGCTGTATGGCGAACAGGGCCTGATCCGCTCCTACAATTGGGAACGCCTGCCCGGCAGCTATCACGGCTCCGGCTGCACCCTGACCTCGGCCATTGCCGCCTGCATGGCGCACGGGCTGACGATGGAGGAAGCCGTACAGGAAGGTCAGGAATATACCTGGCAGACGCTGAAGGGCGCGTTCCGCCCCGGCATGGGGCAGTATGTGCCGGACCGCATGTTCTGGGCACGCGAGAACGAAGAGCAGGACGATGACCGCGACGACGCCGGCAAACCCGCTCAGTAAGTCCGCCATTCACGGACTCTACGCCATCACGCCGAACGAGGGCGACAGCGGCCGCCTGCGCGACATGGTCGAAGCCAGCATTGCCGGCGGCGCGAGCGTCGTCCAGTATCGCAACAAGCGTGCGAATTCGAAACTACGCCATGACCAGTCGCGTCTCCTGCTGGAACTATGCCGCAGGCACCAGGTGCCGCTGATCATCAATGATGATGTCAATCTGTGTCTGGAGATTGGCGCCGGTGGCGTACATATCGGCGCTACCGACGGCGATCTGCGGGAAGTCCGCGCACAACTCGGCGGGGACAAGATTCTCGGCGCATCCTGCTACAACAGCCTGACGCTGGCGACCAAAGCGCAAAGCGAAGGGGCGGACTATATCGCCTTTGGCGCCTGTTTCCCCTCCGCCACCAAACCGGAGGCTTTGCGCGCCGAACTCAGCCTGTTCAGCCGGGGACGAGATTTACTGCACACTCCCATGGTCGCCATCGGTGGCATCACGCCGGACAATGCCAAACTCGCCATCGATGCCGGGGCAGATGCGCTGGCTGTCATCGGCGCCTTGTTCGAATCAAGTGACGTTGAGCATACTGCAAGACAATTTTCGCGGCTCTACCAGACCGCAAACTGATTTCTAATGTTCTAATAAGGACTTTGCCATGGCTGACGAACTTTTCAACAACGGTCATCACGTCTGCATCAGGTTCAGCGACCTGACGGACTCCAGCACTTCACAGGCGGTACAGTCCAACCAGTTCCTGATCGTCACCGACGGTCATGGCGCGCTCATCGACCCCGGCGGCAACATGACCTACAACGGCCTGATGATGGCCATGGGCAAATACTTCAACTTCCGCAAACTACAATACATCCTGGCCTCGCATCAGGATCCTGACATCGTCGCCTCCATCAACAAATGGCTGCTCGGCACTGAATGCACGCTGCTGGCACCGGCCATCTGGGAACGCTTTATCCCGCATTTCTGCGGTGTCGGCAACACCGAAGACCGTATCATCGGCATCCCGGACAAGGGCATGAATATCGAACTGGGCAACACGACAATCAAGGCCCTGCCGGCGCACTTCCTGCACTCCGAAGGCAACTTCCAGTTCTATGACGTCACCAGCAAGATCCTGTTTTCCGGTGACCTCGGCGCCTCGCTGGTCAGTGGCGAACTGGCCAGTCAACCGGTCACCGACTTTGAAATGCACCTGCCTGCCATGCTGCCTTTCCACCGACGTTACATGACATCGAACAAGGCCTGCCGCCTGTGGGCCAACATGGTACGCGGGCTTGATATAGAATCCATCGTGCCGCAGCACGGCCGTGCCTTCGTCGGCAAGGCCATGGTCAAACGCTTCATCGACTGGGTGGAAAACCTGGAATGCGGCATCGACCTGATGACCCAAGAAAATTACAGAATCCCATGAGAGCAGTTAAATGACTTCACGCAATCAACAACTATTTGAAAAATCCCTCTCCTTGATCCCCGGCGGCGTCAATTCGCCGGTGCGCGCATTCGGTTCGGTCGGCGGCACGCCGGTCTTCTTCAAACGTGGCCTGGGCTCACGCCTGTGGGACGAGGATAACAAGGAATATATCGACTATGTCGGCTCCTGGGGTCCAATGATACTTGGGCACGCACATCCAGAAGTCGTTGCCGCGGTACAAAGAACCGCTGCCAACAGTCTGTCGTTCGGCGCCCCGACGGCACTGGAACTGGAAATGGCGGAACTGGTAACCCGACTGGTGCCCAGCATGGAACAAATACGCCTGGTCAGCTCCGGCACCGAAGCCACCATGAGCGCCATTCGACTGGCGCGCGGTTTCACCGGCCGTAGCAAGATCGTCAAGTTCGAAGGCTGCTATCACGGCCATGCCGATGCACTGCTGGTGAAAGCCGGCTCCGGCGCCCTGACTTTCGGCCAGCCAAGTTCCGCAGGCGTTCCGCCAGAAGTGGCCGCTCACACCTTGACCTTGACCTACAATGATAATGCCGCCGTCAAACAGTTGTTCGAGCAGATCGGCAGCGAGATCGCCTGCGTCATCGTCGAGCCGGTGGTCGGCAACATGAACCTCATCGTGCCGCAGAACGGCTTTTTGCGAACCTTGCGCGAACAATGCAGCCAGCATGGCGCCGTGCTGATTTTCGACGAAGTTATGACCGGCTTCCGCGTCGCCCTTGGCGGCGCCCAGGCGCTCTATGGCATCAAGCCCGACCTCACCACACTGGGCAAGGTCATCGGCGGCGGGCTGCCGGTAGGCGCGTTCGGTGGCCGCAAGGACATCATGGCCTGCCTGGCCCCGCTCGGTCCGGTCTATCAGGCCGGCACACTATCCGGCAACCCGGTAGCCGTGGCCGCAGGTCTGGCCACGTTGAAGCTGATCCAGGCCGAAGGCTTCCATGCCAGACTGGCTGCGAACACCAGAAAAATGGTCGATGGACTGGTCACTGCTGCGAAAAAGGCCGGCATCGCATTCTCCGGCCAAAGTGTAGGCGGCATGTTTGGGCTTTATTTCGCCGAAAATGCACCGAGCAGCTTCGATGAAGTCATGAAAACCGACAAGGCCGCGTTCAATCACTTTTTCCACGACATGCTGGATACCGGCATCTACCTCGCGCCATCTGCCTTCGAAGCCGGTTTTGTTTCCGCTGCCCACAGCGATTCAGACATTGAAGCGACCATCACGGCGGCGGAGCGCATCTTCAACAAATAAGCGTTATCGCTTTTTCTGCTTAGGCAACTTGCTCAATTCGGCCCCGGCTCTTAATCTGCACCAAAGCGGAAGGAACCGGGGCCTTTCTGTTTTCTGATCCCCACAAAATACACTTGCAAAACAACGGACAATCGCATTAAAGTACCGGGCGCACTAAATTTGTGCACTAAAAAAAGACGCCTCATTCTGGTGCAGAAATTGATTTCCCATCAATCAAGCCCTCCTTGATGACGACATAAAAAGACCAGCAATCAACCAAATTGCGGCACACGTAACCCATAATTTTCTGAGGAGCATCATGCCTTACGTAGCGGATACCATCGCCAAACTCAAGCGATCCAGCCCGGCTGAACTGGAGTTCTACCAAGCCGTTGAAGAAGTACTGACCTCGCTTCGCCCCCTGCTGGACAAAGACCCAAAGTACAAGAAGCACAACATCATCGAACGCATCGTCGAACCGGAACGCCAGATCATCTTCCGTGTGCCATGGATCGATGACAAGGGCCATGTACAGGTCAACAAGGGCTACCGCATCGAGTACAACTCTGCCATCGGCCCATACAAGGGCGGCCTGCGCTTCCACCCCAGCGTCTACTCCGGCATCATCAAGTTCCTCGGGTTCGAGCAGATATTCAAGAACGCGCTGACCGGTCTCGCTATCGGCGGCGGCAAGGGCGGCAGCGACTTCGATCCGAAAGGCAAATCTGACAATGAAATCATGCGTTTCTGCCAGTCCTTCATGAACGAACTCTATCGTCACATCGGCCCGACTACCGACGTACCTGCCGGCGACATCGGCGTCGGCGGTCGCGAGATCGGCTACATGTTCGGTCAGTACAAGCGCCTGACCGGTAATTACGACGGCGTGCTGACCGGCAAGAAACTGAACTGGGGCGGCTCACTGGCCCGCACCGAAGCCACCGGCTACGGCGCTGTCTATTTTGCCCAGAACATGCTGCAAGCCCGCGGCGACTCCCTGGAAGGCAAGACCTGCGTGGTTTCCGGCGCCGGTAACGTTGCCATCTACACCATCCAGAAGCTCTATCAACTGGGTGCCAAACCTGTCACCTGCAGCGATTCGCGCGGCATGATCTTTGATGAACGCGGCATCGACCTCGCACTGCTGAAACAGTTGAAGGAAGTTGAAGGCGCTTCGCTGGAGAAATATGTCGAGCATCACCACGACGCGATCTACACCCCGGCCAGCGCTTATCCTGCCGGTCGCAACCACGTCTGGTCCGTACCTTGCCAGGCCGCTTTCCCAAGCGCCACGCAGAACGAGCTGAACGAGGCTGATGCCGATGTATTGCTGAGCAATGGCTGCATCTGCATTTCCGAGGGTGCCAACATGCCTTCCACACCGGAAGCGGTTGAGAAATTCCTCAAGGCAGGCATCTGCTACGGTCCGGGCAAGGCGGCCAACGCTGGCGGCGTCGCCACCAGCCAGCTGGAAATGGCGCAGAACGCCAGCATGCAGCAGTGGACTTTCGAAGAAGTCAACGCCAAGCTGCAAGGCATCATGCATGGCATCTTCACCCGCGCCAGCGAGACCGCGGCGGAGTTTGGTCAGCCAACCAACCTGGTACTGGGCGCGAACATCGCCGGTTTCCGCAAGGTGGCTGATGCCATGATTGACCAAGGTGTTGTCTAATCAGAAAGCAGCACTACGGCACAATTACATGCCGTGAAAAAACCGCGCCCGAAAAGGCGCGGTTTTTTTATGCACCAAATACAGGCATAACATCAGAGAAATCCCTACAGAACCAACCCTGTATGCTTAGAGGCCTTTTACATGGCAGTCTCGCCAATATGCATCAAAATAGTGCAATGCACTTGTTAACGCACCAATATGAAGCATCTCAATCAAAATGTGATTCAGTACTAGACCTTTTGCAAGCTATTAATTTAAAATCGATTTTCTAACCCTAAAGCAAATTTTTTCTATTTGCCCGAGTGCTTGCACACTTCTTGCTTTCAAAGTGAACCACGTAAATTTTTGCCTTCACTTCATTAAGCGATTGAAGCAGCGGCAATCAGACAGATAAAGGTAAGTTGGTGATGCATGTGAACACAGAAACAAGTGTAACGAAGTTACAGAATCCGCAACAGCAAGGCCTGTACAGCCCAGGCAACGAACATGATGCCTGTGGCGTCGGCTTTATCGCAAACATCAAAGGCAAGAAGAGTCACGAGATTGTCAGCAAGGGTCTGCAAATTCTTGCCAACCTGACACACCGCGGCGCCACCGGTTATGACCCCAAGCTGGGCGACGGTGCTGGCATCCTGCTGCAAATGCCGGATACCTTCCTGCGCAAGGAAGCCGCAAGACTCAACATCGAGCTGCCGGCTGCCGGTGACTATGCCTGCGGCATCGTCTTTCTGCCGCAATCCGAGAATGGCCGCATCGCCTGCGAATCTGTCATCGCCCGTATCATCCATGAAGAAGCACAAACCTTGCTGGGCTGGCGCGACGTGCCTCGTGACAACTCCAATATCGCCGATGCCGCGCGCGCCGTCGAACCGGTCATGCGCCAGGTGTTCATTGGCCGCGGCGCCAGCATGGCCGACCAGAATGCCTTCGAGCGCAAACTGTTCATCATTCGCAAACGTGTCGAACATGCAGTGCACGCACTGAAGCTGGAGGATGATTCCCAGTTCTACATCCCCTCGTTATCTTCACGCACCATCGTCTATAAAGGCATGCTGCTGGCGAACGAAGTCGGTGTCTACTATCAGGACCTGCAGGACGAAAGCGTGGTTTCCGCCCTGGCACTTGTACACCAGCGTTTCTCCACCAACACTTTCCCGGCATGGGATCTGGCCCATCCGTTCCGCATGATCGCCCACAATGGCGAGATCAACACCATGCAGGGCAACGTCAACTGGATGGCGGCACGCCATGACGCGATGCGTTCCGCCCTGATCGGCGAAGACCTGGAAAAGGTCTGGCCGCTGATCGCCGAAGGCCAGTCCGACTCTGCCGCCTTCGATAACGCGCTGGAGCTGCTGGTGGCCGGCGGCTACTCCCTGCCGCACGCCATGATGATGCTGATTCCGGAAGCATGGGGCGCGAAGGATAGCGCCGGTAATCCGCTGATGGATGAAGAGCGTCGCGCTTTCTATGAGTACCATGCCGCGCTGATGGAGCCCTGGGATGGCCCGGCCGCCGTGGCCTTCACCGATGGCCGCATGATCGGCGCCACG
>PHCM01000041.1 GCA_002842255.1 Betaproteobacteria bacterium HGW-Betaproteobacteria-2
GTCGCCGTGATCCTCTCTGCACAAGCCACCGACAAGGGCGTGAATCTGGCGACAGCAAAACTGTTCCCGGTTGCCAATACGCCGGCTGCGATCCTCGCACTGGGGGTGGAAGGACTGGAGCGCTATATCAAGACCATCGGTCTTTACCGCAGCAAGGCGAAGAATGTGATCGCCATGTGCGAGATGTTGTTGGCACGGCACGGCGGGCAAGTGCCGGATACGCGGGAAGCCCTGGAGAAATTGCCGGGGGTGGGGCGCAAGACGGCAAATGTCATCCTCAATACGGCATTCGGTCAACCGACCATTGCCGTCGACACGCATCTGTTCCGGCTGGGTAATCGTACCGGGCTGGCGCCGGGCAAGACACCGCTGGAAGTCGAAAAAAAACTCATGAGGCATGTGCCCAGTGAATATATGCGTGACGCCCATCATCTGCTGATCCTGCATGGGCGCTATGTTTGTCTGGCGCGTAAACCCAAATGTGGGATCTGTGTGATCAATGATTTATGTGAATTCAAGGGTAAGGAGCTGATGGTGAGTCGTGAGCAGGCGGGAAAATAACATGACAGTAGCGACAGGACTGAGCATCGGCCATGAGGCCACTCCCGAACTTGCCAGCCAGGCAGTGGCGCAGGCCATGGAGCGAGCCAATATCAAGGTGGCGGGTAGTGTCCTGCTCATTCTGACTTCGGAGTTTGCCCGCGACCCGGCGCCTGCGTTAAGGGCTGCGGCGAAGACGGCCAATTGCACCCAGGTTGTCGGATGCTCCGCCACCGGCTTGTTTACGGAGGACGACTGGGTGCTGGATGCGCCAGCCGCTGCCGCCATGGTCTTCCCCGATGGCACGACATTCGAGCAGCCATCGCCAGTGGATGCCAATCAGTTGCTATTGACGCTGGCAGCGCCGAATGCCATCAATACGACCTGGATGACGACACCGGGGATCCGTTTCGGCGGTGTTTCCGGCGATGCGACCGGTCAGGGGCCGTTCTCCGTCTGGCAGCATGGCAAGGGTGTGGCGCTTGGGCATTGCGAAGCAGCACTGCATGGGGTCAGGGGTGCGGTTGCTGCCGCGCATGGACTGCGGGTGCTGAATATGCCCAAAGTCGTTACGCAGTTGAGTGGGCATGATTTGTTGCAACTGGACGGCAAGGAGGCCTTGAGTTCGTTGCATCTGGCCAGGGAAGGCTATGAGTCTCTGCCCATGCATTACATCATGGCCGTTTTTGCGGATTCTGCGGAAGCCATCAGCGAAGGCAATTATCAGATCGCGCCGCTGGTCAGCGGTAACGAAGAAGACATGTCGGTGACACTGGCGAAGCAGTTGAGAACCGGGCAGTTCCACAGTTGGGCGATCCGAGACAAGGAGGCGGCGCTGGCCGATTTGCAACTGACCGCAATCAATCTGGAGATCAAGTTGGCCGCGAGGCCGGATTTTGCCATGCTGTTTTCCTGTCTGGGGCGCGGCCCGTATTTCTATGGCGGTATCGATCGCGACCTGACACTGCTGACGACCAAATTCCCCGGCATGCCGATTATAGGGTTTTATGGCAATGGCGAGATTGCACCGGCCGTCCACGATCATCAGGTCGGCTGTGAACTGCTGGAATATTCTGCGGTGCTTGGGCTGTTTTCGCGAGGCTAGACGATGGCATTGTTCAACCCGAGCCGCGATCAGGTGCGGCAGTTCTTCTTCGACGCTTGGGCCAGGTTCCTGGGCAAGCAGCCATTGAGTGATCTGGAGGCGATTGCCCTCGAAGTCATGCAGATGCATCCGGAGTATCATCATGTGCTGAATGCGCCGGAACGCTATCTCGAGCAGGTCTATTTCCCGGAAATGGGGGAGACCAACCCCTTTCTGCATATGAGCCTGCATCTGTCGATACTGGAGCAGATAGCGATCGACCAGCCGCCGGGGATCAAGGCCGGATATCAGGCCCTGCAGCTCAGAATGCAGAATCATCATCAGGCGCAGCATGAACTGATGGATTGTCTGGCTGAGACCCTGTGGCAAGCGCAGCGGACTCGCAGTGCACCTGATACCGAGACTTATCTGGCGCTGATTCGGCAGAAAGCGGCGATTGCCTGATTTGCCATGTGTCTTTATTCTAATTAACCATCGCAGCTTACATCATTCGCCTGTTCCGGAGTCTGTAACAAAATGAGCAATCAAACCCCACATGACTGGCTGAATGAGCATGGTGATTACCTGTATCGGTTTGCGCTCGCCCGCTTGAGGGATACCCATCTGGCGGAGGATGCGGTGCAGGAGACCCTGCTGGCGGCTATCCAGAGTCAGACCTATGAAGGCAAGTCTGCACCCAGAACCTGGCTGACCGGTATCCTCAAACACAAAATCATCGATTTGATACGAAAACAGAGCCGCGAAAAGCCAAGCGAGGATTTATCACAAACTGTGGCGGATGAAGGTGTCGTCGATGAGTTCTTTAATGAAAGCGGGCATTGGGCAGACAGGCCGCAGGCATGGGCAGCGCCGGATGATGAACTGGAACAGAAACAGTTTCTGGTGATATTGCAGAACTGCATGGACAGGCTACCGAAAAAACTGTCCCGTCTTTTTCTCATGCGCGATATTTTTGAGGACGATAACCAGGCAATTTGTAAGGAACTGGAAATCAGCCCGACCAATGCCTGGGTCATGTTGTATCGAGCACGCATGGGTTTGAGGAAATGTCTCGAACTGCACTGGCTGGAAACTTGAACGTGGGCAAATTGAAGTTGGGCGAAACCAAGTTGAATGAAACGAATCTACTTGTAGCAGAAGGTGAAGAGCTATGTTGACCTGCAAGCAGGCCAGTGAGCTCGTTTCACAGTCACTCGATCGCTCTCTGACGAGAAGCGAGCGATGGTCTTTGAGGTTTCATCTGCTGATTTGTGTCGCCTGTGCACGTTTCAACCGGCAGTTGGCTTCGATACAGGCGGTCATGAATAAATGGCTTTCTGATACCGAGCGCAATGAGCATTTGCAGTTGCCCCTGCAGGCAAAGTTACGCATGTCCCAGGCACTTGAGTCTGAAATTGCAGCATCCAGACACAGGCCATAGTTGTAGTTGGTTTATCCGGAATTTTCCGGAGTCATTAACTGTTACATCAAGGAGATTCAACATGAAAGTATCCAAATCCACACTGGCGCTGGTTGTTGGCGGCGCATTTACTGCCTCAATTGCCGCAACTTCCGTCGTGGCCGCTGAAAACCCGTTTGCCCTCAAGTCATTGGCTTCTGGCTACATGGTGGCTGAACATCATGGCGAAAAAGGCGCAGAAGGTAAATGCGGCGCAGGCAAATGTGGTTCGGAAATGAAGTCAGAGAAGAAGACTGAAGCTGAAGGCAAGTGTGGCACCGGCAAGTGCGGTTCGGAAATGAAATCCGATAAGAAGACCGAAGCTGAAGGTAAATGTGGCACCGGCAAGTGCGGTGCCGAAAAGAAATAATCATTCCTGAATGATTGAGTCGGGAAACATTCGAGGCGCTGGTCTGGGGCTTAAGCGCGAGCTTATTCCCCAGATTCAGGCTGCTTATGGCGAAAGCCTGATAGCCTCGATTGATTTTCTTGAAATTGCACCGGAAAACTGGATAGCGGCAGGCGGCAAATCAGCCAGGCAACTTGCATGGTTTGCCGAGCGCTATCCCCTCGTTTGTCATGGTTTGTCGCTTTCCCTGGGTGGGCCGGATCCGTTGAATGTGGATTTCCTCAAGCGCGTTAAAACCTTTCTTGATACACACCATATTCCACTCTATACCGAGCACCTGAGCTATTGCTCGGATGGAGGTTATCTGTACGATTTGCTGCCCATCCCGTTCACGCAGGAAGCCGTTCGTTACGTATCGGCACGCATCCGGCAGACACAGGATATTCTTGGACGCCGCATCGCAGTCGAGAATGCCTCTTTCTATGTGGCAGCGCCCATATCGGAAATGGATGAGCTGAGTTTCATCCGTGCCGTGCTGGAGGAGGCGGACTGTGATTTGCATCTCGATATCAACAATATCTATGTCAACAGTGTGAACTTCGGTTACGACCCGCACGAATTCCTGCGCGGCATTCCCGGTGAACGCATCGTTTATGCCCATGTTGCCGGGCATGATCAGCAGGCGCCTGACCTGATTATCGACACGCATGGCCAGGATGTGATTGACCCGGTTTGGGCATTACTGCAGGAAGCTTATGCGCTTTTCGGCAGTTTCCCGACCCTGCTGGAACGTGATGTGAATATCCCGCCGCTGCAAGACCTGATGCGTGAAGTTGACATGATTGCCCGCTTGCAGAAAAACAGCCAGGTTCAGGCTAAAGAATCAATTCCTTTGACACAACGCCCATCCTTGGTGGCCGCCGCAACATGACAGCGCCGACTGATTTACCTGCGTTCCAGCAGTATCAATTGCAGTTCACCGGCCACATCCGTGACCCGAAAAACATCACGAAGCCGGCACGGGTCGCTGCCAACCGTATGCGGGTCTACCGGGAAATCGTCTATAACAATCTCGAATCTTCATTGGCAGGGTGTTTCCCGGTGTGCAAGAAGGTGCTGGGTAAACGCCTGTGGCACAAGCTGGTACGTGGCTTTTTTGCCCATCACCAGTCGCACAGTCCACTGTTCAGGCAGATTCCTGAAGAGTTTCTGGCTTTTCTTGGCCGGGCTCATCAGTTTGCGGATATTCCACAATTACCTGGCTATTTGAATAATCTTGCCCATTACGAATGGATCGAGCTAGCCGTTTCGGCGGCAGAACCGGATAACGACTGGAGCCGCATTGATGTCCATGGCGACCTGCTGACCGGCATGCCTGTGCTGGCTACCGCCATGGCGCTGTTGAGTTACGATTATCCGGTGCAGGTCATTTCGCCACGCTTCAAACCTAAACAGCCCCTGCAGCAGGCAGTCAACCTGCTCGTGTTCAGGGATGCGGATGACCAGGTGCGCTTTATCGAGCTCAATGCGCTGACTGCCCGCCTGCTCAGCCTGTTGCAAGCACATGACCTGACCGGCCGTCAGGCACTGCAGCAGATCGCAGAGGAAATCAGGCATCCGGATCCTGTGGCGATGATGGAATTCGGCCGGGCAGTGCTGGAAGACCTGAGGCAGCAAGGTGTGATACTCGGTGTGTTTGACGACTGAGTCATCGGCTTTCGTATTAAATCAACTGACAGGTAACCAAGGAAACCGGATGATCTGGCAGGCTTTCAGGGAGTGGCGCCAAAATCGAATTCTGCGGCGTCATGCCTTGCCGACGGATGCATGGGAATCCACTATCGCAGCCTTGCCCTTGATGAAGGGCTTGTCGCCGGATGAGCTGAGACGCCTGCGTGAACTGACGACCCTGTTTCTATACCACAAGGACGCGACTGCCGCTGCCGGACACCATCTGCAGGAGGATGTTCGGCTGAAGATAGCGGCACAGGCCTGTCTGCCGATATTGAATCTGGGGCTGGATTATTATGCCGGCTGGGTCTCGGTGATCGTCTATCCGAATAAATTCGTGCCGGAACACCGCTATATGGATGAAGCTGGTGTGGTACATGTCACGCGCGACATCATGATAGGGGAGTCCTGGGAGCGTGGCCCGGTGATTCTGTCAGCTGCCGATGCGGAGCGTTCGGGCAATCTCGATGGCGTCAATGTGGTGATTCACGAGTTCGCGCACAAGCTGGACATGTTGAACGGTCGGGCGGATGGCTATCCGCCACTGCATCGCGGCATGTCTTCCGCTGCCTGGTCGCAGGCTTTCAGCCGGGCATATGAGGATTTTTGCAACAAGGTGCACGCCGGTATGGAGACTGCTATCGATCCTTATGCGGCGGAAAATCCTGCCGAATTCTTCGCGGTGCTAAGCGAGGTGTTTTTCGAAACGCCGAAGGTGCTGTTGCAGCAATATCCGGAAGTTTACCGGCAATTAGCCGGCTTTTACCGGCAGGATCCCGCCACGCGTTTGTGCTGACGGGGTGCCGGCATGTCAGTTTCAGTGGTGGTGATGGCCGTGATGACGGTCGAGCAGGCTGTAATAGTTTGACGGCTCGAGCACGGTAGGCACCGCTTCCGGCAGCATGTCCGGGTAGTCCTTGCTGTAGTGCAGGCCGCGGCTTTCATGGCGCTCCATCGCGCTCTTCACGATCAGTTCAGCGACCTGCAGCAGATTCCTCAATTCGATCAGGTCGTTGCTGATGCGGAAATTGCTGTAGAACTCGTGCACTTCGTCGCGCAGCATGTGGATGCGGTGCAGGGCGCGAGCGAGACGCTTGTTGGTGCGAACGATGCCGACATAATTCCACATGAAGCGGCGTAGTTCGTTCCAGTTGTGCGTGATGATGATTTCCTCGTCCGCATCCGTTACTCTGCTTTCATCCCAGTAGGGCAGTTCCGGTATCGTTTTCGGGGGCTGTGCCAGGATATCCTCGGCTGCAGCTTGGCCAAAAACCAGACATTCGAGCAAAGAGTTGCTGGCCAGGCGGTTGGCACCATGCAGGCCGGTACAGGCGGTCTCGCCGATGGCATAGAGGCCGGGCAGGTCGGTACGTCCGATATGATCGGTCATGATGCCGCCGCAGCAGTAATGCGCGGCTGGTACGACCGGGATCGGTTCCTTGGTGATGTCGATGCCGAGTTCCATGCAGCGCCGGTAGATGGTCGGGAAGTGCGACAGCACGAAATCCGCCGGCTGATGCGAGATATCCAGATAGACGCAGTCGATGCCGCGCTTTTTCATCTCGAAGTCAATGGCGCGGGCGACGATGTCGCGTGGTGCCAGTTCTGCGCGCTCGTCGTGTTCCTGCATGAAACGCGTACCGTCCGGTAGCTTGAGGATGCCGCCTTCACCGCGTACGGCTTCGGAGATCAGAAAGGATTTCGCCAGTGGGTGGTAGAGGCAGGTCGGGTGGAACTGTATGAATTCCATGTTGGCGACACGACAGCCTGCACGCCAAGCCATGGCAATGCCGTCGCCGGAGGCAACGTCGGGGTTGGTGGTATACAGATAGACCTTGCCGGTGCCGCCGGTGGCAAGCACGGTATGCTGTGCGCCTATGGTCAGCACTTTGCCGCTGGTATTGTCGAGCACGTAGGCGCCCAGACATTCACCGCCTTCGATGCCGACCTTTCTCGCGGTGATGAGATCGACGGCGATATGGTCCTCCATCAGGTCGATGTTCGGATGTTCCTTGACCTTCTCCGCCAAGGTTTTCTGCACCGCATGGCCGGTGGCATCGGCGGCGTGGATGATGCGACGGTGACTGTGGCCACCTTCGCGCGTCAGGTGAAAGCCGCTGTCGTCCTCTTCACGGGTGAATGGCACGCCCTCGGCAATCAGCCATTCCACGGTTTCTCGTCCATGTTCGGCAACCAGGCGGGTGACCTCGGCATCGCAGAGGCCTGCTCCGGCGGTCAAGGTGTCCTGAATGTGCGCTTCGATGGAATCATCGCTGGCCAGCACTGCCGCTATACCGCCCTGTGCCCAGTTGCTTGAGCTGTCGTTGATGCCGCGTTTGCTGACCAGGCAGACTTTTTTATCGGCAGCCACCTTGAGTGCAAGGGTCAGGCCGGCAAGTCCGCTCCCTATGATGAGTACGTCGTATTCGCGCATGGATTCACTATATTTTTGACAGGTCGTTAGGATGAACTAATGCGAGTTTAGCGCTGTCTCTAGTGACAAGCTAGCAATTGATTTGTCTTGAGCCCGGGAGAGAATGAATGTTGAACACGAAGAAACTGCAAGAATTTTCACAGCTGAGTTTCGTTGATACAACGATGCAAGGGTATACTCCGACAGTTGAAAAAGTGCTAACAAGGAGCAAGGCCTCTATGGGTTCCAATCCCACAGCTGGCAACCGTGAAATCGATCAGGAACTGGTTGAACGCGCGCAGCGCGGCGACAAGCAGGCCTTTGGCATGCTGGTGGACAAATACCAGCGCAAGCTGGGTCGTCTGCTTTCCAGATTGATTCGCGATCAGGCGGAAATCGAGGATGTGGTGCAGGAGTCTTTCATCAAGGCTTACCGCGCCTTGCCCAATTTTCGCGGTGACAGTGCTTTTTATACCTGGCTGTATAGAATTGGTATCAACACTGCCAAGAACTACCTGGTTTCCATGGGACGCAGACCTCAGATCAGCAACGATATCGAAATCGAAGATGCTGAAAACTTCGAGGATGCCGGTGAGCTACGCACGATGGAAACGCCGGAGACCGAGCTGATGACCAAGGAAATTGCACAGACGGTCAATGACACGGTTGAGGGCCTGCCTGAAGAATTGCGCACTGCGATTACCTTGCGTGAAATCGAAGGCTTGAGTTACGAAGAGATTGCGACACTGATGGACTGCCCGATTGGCACCGTGCGCTCCCGTATTTTCAGGGCACGCGAGACGATCGCGCAAAAGTTGCGTCCATTGCTCGATACCCCACAGGATAAACGCTGGTAAGCCGGCGCTTAATTTAGCAGGAGAACTACATGAAAGACCAGATTTCAGCGCTGATAGATGATGAGATTTCGCTGCAAGAGGCGGAATATCTGTATACAGCGCTCAAGGCTGAAGGTGAGAGCCGCGAATGTTGGATGACCTATCATCTGATAGGTGATGCCATGCGTGGAAGTCCGACTTTCAAACATGATTTGCGCCAACGCATCATGCAGCAGATTGATGCAGAACCTGCTGTGCTTGCGCCTAAAAATGCAAAACCGGTACTGGAGTCCGCGAAACCTTCCCGGCTGTGGTCGGTTGCAGCTTCGATGGCGGCAGTGATGTTCGTCGGCATGATCGTACTGCAGCAGCAGCCACAACAGGCCGAGGATATCCTGCCGATGGAGATCGCGCAGAATCTGCCCGCCGAATACCTGCAGGCGCATCAATCTGTGGTGCCCAGCAGCGCCGCCTATTACGTACAATCCGCTGCCTATACGGAGCGCGCGAAGTGATCGTAAGGTGGCTACTGGCTTGCCTGTTGGCAGGCCATTTTTCTTTGGTCCTGGCTGATGATACAACGCAGCAGGATCCTTGGATGTTGCTGGACAAGGCTGCCCATGCAGCAAGGGACCTGAGCTACAAGGGAATCTTCATGTACCAGTCGGGCACGAACAGTCGCTCGATCGAAATCACCCATATGAACGCCGGAC
>PHCM01000042.1 GCA_002842255.1 Betaproteobacteria bacterium HGW-Betaproteobacteria-2
AAATTCGATACCGGTCATTTGTGATTTACCGCCATTCTCATACGAACCCGCTACACTCTTGATCACGATATCGTCGAAGTCAGTGTGGAACAGCGTAGATTCGAAGCCAATACCCTTGAAGTAACTTGATCGGACACCCAGCTCCCAATTAATGGTTTCCTCAGCCTTGGTCTTGTCAACAATCGCACAATCGGCACAATCACCAACCTGCAAATCACGATCGGGACGCGGCGGCGCGAAACCTTTATGCACACCGGCAAAGATTGTCGTGTTTTCTATACCATTCCAGGCCACACCAAAACCGGGCAAGACTTCCGTCTGGTTATTGGTCTTTTTGGATTCCGGATTATTTTGCGGCTCTGTTTCAGCACGAACGATGTCGGTCTTGACCTTGTAATCCTCAACGCGGACACCCGGAGTTAGCGCCCAATCTCCGATATAGAAGGTGTTCTGTGCATAGTAGGAATAGGCATCGACATCGGTTTTGATATGCTCACGCGATTCCTGGCCCTTGGCATACGAGTAGCTCTGGAAGCGTGTATCCGCGCCACGAATCTGTTTGCGGTCAATGTCTTCAGTGTGATACCTGAAACCGATCACGGCATCATTCTCGATACCGAACAGGTTGTGACTGAAATCAAGGCGCGGCTCGATCCCCCAATAGGTGTATTCACGCGGTCTCCAGCGGCCGCCACAAGCAGCTGAATCTGCTTCTGTCAGTGGCACCAGGCCATTGTTGGCACCAGCCCCGCCAAAGTTATCGCAGCGATCGATTCTGGAGTACGGTGTAGTTTCATCCGGATCATCGTCATCGAAGCCACCGGGGCCGTTGACCTGACGGAATGACTTACGCTCGGTATCCGCATAGTAAGCCTGTGTGCTTAACTTCATACGATCGTCGATCTGGAAAATGTGCTGCAATTGAGCTACCTTGCGTTCCATCTCGAATTTATCCTGCTTGCCGGTCGGTGCCTGGTATTTGTCCTCGGCATATTCGCGTTCGCTCAAACCGGTTTCGGATACGTGTGAGTCTTCTTCATAATAGCCAACCTTGGCAATCAGGGTCTGACGATCAGTCAAGTTCAATTGACCCTTGACGGTAATATCGCGCTGGTCGAAATCATGGTTGTCACGAATGCCGTCACCCTTGTTTTGCAGGGCATCGATCATGATGCCGCCACGTTCGTTGCCATAACCAATATTGACGTGACCACCGTAGTAATCATTGTTACCGGCCTTGGCGGTGACGCTACCAGCAAAACCGTTGGTTGGTACCGGCCTGGTGACAAAGTTGATCATGCCGCCGACAGTCTGCGGGCCATACAACACCTGGCCCGAACCCTTGACCACCTCGATGCGTTCAAGACGTTCCAACGGGGTTGTGTAGTGTGCCGAGGGATCGCCATATGGTGCCAAAAACAGCGGCATGCCATCTTCCAGCAACAAAGTGCGTGCAGTGCGCCGCGGGTCCATGCCGCGGACACCAATATTGATGCCGAGACCAAAGGAGTTCTCGCCGACAACGTTCACACCCGGAACAGTATTCAATGCCTCCTGCATGGAGAAGGGCTGACGTTCCTCCAGTGCTTTTTCATCGATGATTGCGAACGAACCGGGAACTGCCTCCAGGTTCGCTGGCAAAATTCCTTTAACTTCAATCGCTTCCGTTGTCAGATTATTGTCTGCCAGAACGGCCACAGGCGACGCCAGCGTAGCGGCCACAATGCTGATCAATGCTTTACGCTTCATACATTTCCCCCTTCAGATTCCATCTTTTTTTATATGACTTAGTGCATTCAATACTCAACCGGAATGCAAGCACTACGCATGCTAACTTTTGAAACCTGTTTACAAGGGTGAGAATGCTCATGAATGAGTCGGGAATTTCTCCTTTCTTGCCATGAAAAAATCATCCAGCCGTTTCTATAAGTTGCCCGCTTGATTAAGATGGGTCATATGCTCGAAAAACCATCCTCACCGCTGACGCAACTCACTCCCCCGGCAATCGCTACGAAAATCTCAGGTAAACCTGTATCACGCGCCAAACAGGACATACGGAAAGCCATTATCTTTGTCTTACTGATCTACCTGATTACCTGGGAATTCGATGTCGCCGAGAAACTGGCAGTTTTTACCGCCAGATATGAAACCATGCAGTTGGACGAACTGCCGATTGCAATGCTGATGGCCGCCCTGGCCGGTATCTGGTTCTCCCGCCGGCGCATGCATGAAATCAAGACGGAAGCGAAACTGCGGGCAGAGGCGGAGTCATCGCTTGCCAGACTGTTGAATGAGAATCGTGCTTTGGCCGCACATGTGAGACAGGTTCAGGAACTGGAGCGCAGACGCATGGCCCAGGATATTCACGATGACATGGGTCAATACCTGACCGCTATCAGGCTGGACGCCCGCAGTTTGTCCAAATTGGTGGATCCCATGGTCGCCAGTCGAGCCGAGCGCATCGGACTACACACGGAACATGTACAAAAAGCCATCAGAGACCTGCTGCATCGTTTACGACCGGTCGCACTGGATGAGTACGGCCTGATTGATGCCGTACGGCATCTGGTGCAGGAATGGAAAAAGCAATATCCGGATATCAGTTGTCGCTGCATACTTGATGACAGATGTGGCAACCTCCCAGACAACATCAACCTCACCGCTTACAGAATCGTGCAGGAAGCGTTGACCAACATCTCACGTCACACAGAAGCCACGACAGTATCAGTTACTATAAATTTCTGCAGCGAGAACAAAACAGCATTAGAGGTCAGGGTGGAAGACAACGGCAAAGGACTCTCCAGTACCGAGCCGAACCGGCGAGGATTCGGAATTGCCACCATGCGCGAAAGAGTCACAGCGGTCGGCGGCTCGTTTGATTTACAATCGACAGTCAATACCGGCGTCCGCATCTCAGTCATCCTTCCCTTATCGGATTTGGCAGAATAGAACAACCCATGAACAGATTACTTTTGGTAGATGATCACGCCGTCGTCCGACAGGGCCTGCGCACACTGCTTGAACAGGCCGGCTACGAGATTGTGGCTGAAGCCGGTTCCGGCGAACAGGCCTATATCGCTTGGCAGAAGCACCGCCCATCACTGGTATTACTGGATCTGGACATGCCGGGAATGGGCGGGCTGGAAACCCTGCAACGCATTCTGGCACAGGATGCCATGGCAAAAGTCCTGGTCTTTACCATGTATGACGATACCATTCATGCTGCCCGCGCCATCCGCGCCGGCGCACGCGGTTATGTCGTCAAATCTGACGACCCCGATATCCTGTTGCAAGCCATACAACAAATTCTGGCAGGAAAGCGCTTTATCGGTCACGAGATTGCACAACAGATCGCCGTCGAACAATCCTCCGGACTGGACAACCCAATCAACTCACTCACGCAACGCGAGTTTGAAGTGTTCAGCCGTTTGGTTGCCGGCGATTCTCTCAGCGGAATCGCCAGCCAACTGAATATCAGCCAAAAATCTGCAGCCAACATACAAACCCAGATTCGACAGAAGCTCAATGTGCAGAGTACCAGCCAGATGGTGCACATCGCCATCAGCCACGGCATCCTCTAGAAGCCGCCCTGCGATTAAAAGCCAATCGAGCTTTTAATCCTGCCCCACCAGGACGCCGCTTCCGGGAGCACTACTTTTTTACGAGGTAACCCTCCAGCCCGATCAAGCCCTCCCTGACATAACTATTCACTGACAATTGGGCGGCGGCATCGTCCATCCCTGCCGGTGGTTCGTTGGTGGTATCAGCACGATAATAGCGGGCAATCCAGACGACATTTGCATTATCCCCTTCGGCCTTGACCTTTATCCTGCCGGTCAGCGAGCTGACCGACAGCGCCTTGACCTCGGAGTCGCTGCCCAGGCGATATGAAATCGACATCTCGCCCGGCAGCAGCTCATCGACCTCCTCTGTTATCTTGCCGCCGTTCTTCAAAGTAAGGGTGCGCTTCAATTGACCCTCCGCCTTGCATTCTGCAACCTGGGGATGCCAGTTCAAAATTGCACAGGGTTCACTGAGCGCCTTCCAGACTGTCGCCGGAGGAACATTAAACAATACGGCCTGGTCAGTTTTTTGGGGTGTCGGCCCATGCGCATAAACGGGAAAAGTGATGGCGGAGATTAATAAGGCCTGTAGCAGTTTCATGATTTTTTCCTGAAAAATAAGTGTTGTTGAAAAAGTTGACGTACGGATATCGGGATGTAAAAAATCAGAATCAGCCACATGGCCGGTAACGCCAGCCACGGCCTTAAATCGGTAACGGCAGTGCGCCAGACTGACATCTCATTTGAAGTAACAACCGGAGCAATATCTTCACCCCCCGTCAGCCCGAGATAAGTCAAACCGGTATCTTTGGCTATTTTCTGCAGGTTATCCTGATCCAGTGCTGATAAGTGTGCATTGGCCGATTCCTTCGGCGCGCTACCATGTGGCGCATTTCTGCCGTGATAGCCTTGCTGCTGTTCCATATCTGCTACGGATTGGATTTCGGAGATACCGAAAGTCGCATATCGCTGGACATCGTCTGCACCCCAATAGCCAGTAATATTGTCGTTCTGATCCAACAATGGAATCCGTCCGGCGGATTGCGAACCCAGCCCGAAAACAACACCCTTGACCTTGCCTTGTTCACCCTCGAATACAGGTGCATACCTGGAACTGATTTCAGGTGCCTGATGACCATCCGTGAAATATGCGAGCCGCATTTCCGGGCCAAGTCTGGAAGCTTGATCTATGGCACTGAACACGCCATTGGCAATATAGGAATCCGCCGCCCATGCCATGCGCCAATCGATACTGACTATGGTTTCGTCCAATGCGGAAAAATGCGCACAGACCTCTAGCGGATGCAGGATATTGGCCGTACTGCGCTCAGTGAACAACCCCAGAGAAACTCGCGAGCCGCATGGCAGGCTACGCAACGCCTGACGCATCTGCTGCTTGGCAAACGCCAGTCTGCTGATACCGTTGCCACTTGTCACGGCATCACGCACATTCATGCTCTGGGTGATATCAACGACGAAATACCAATCATAGACGCGACTTGGCAACTGCGCGCTGGGTTCGAACAGACTCAGGAAAAGCAGGAGCAGGGCACAGGCCAATAAACGACCTCGACCATCAAGATAACGCCAGAACTTCATGGCATCCCACGCGGAAATCCGGGTATCGACGACCATCCATCAACCGTCTCGGCTTCATCGGGTTCATCTTGTTCACTCTTGCTGTGCTTCAGTTCAAACAATGGAGACAAGCGCAACGCCAGTTCGTAGTTGTATTTGGCCTCAAACCATGCCGGATCCAAACGCATGGCTTCGCGATAGCTCTCCTTGGCCATGGCAAGCAATGGGGTGATCTGGTCGAAAGCATCCAGCCCCTGCTCTTCGAGCAAATGATTCGCCTGGGCAAGATAAAGATTGCCGGAATTGAAATACGACGACTTTCGAACGGTATGGGAACCCCTGGATAAAGCTTCCGCATAAAGCGCCAGCGATTGCTGCATATCACCATGCCTTGCCTGATAAACAGCATTGGCAAACAAGGCGTCCGCCGCGCTACTTTCATGCAGGGACTGCGCTTCAATATTTGCGTTATAAATACCGGCCCGATAGAGACTGACAATCAGCCATATCGATACAGCCAGGGACAGGCAGAACAGCAATACCATCAGTTGGAATAATTTCAGGCGCTGCGCCATTTCTTCACCTCCGTCAGATGTAATGCCAATACGCCGCACCCACTGAGCAAGGCCAGCAGATAGAACAACCATGAAAGATCGCGTCTGGGAGCTGTCTGGTAGTAGCGCACAGGCTTGTTCTTGAGCCGTCCGATGTCTGCCAGGGCGCGTTCCACGGCTAACGGGTTGTCAGCCTCGTAAGCGCGGTATGGGGTGCCAAGCGTGCCGAAATAGCGATGCAACTGATATTCCGGATAAGCATCCTCATCGCCCTCTGCCGGTGCGACTTTCAGGCTGGCGCCATTGGCCGAGCGTAGATAAAGCCAGAACAGCGAAGCTCCCTCGCGCTGAAACATATTGCGCAACATTTCCCGGGTCTTGGCATCAAGATAGGCACCGCCATCCGATACCAGTAGCACCACACGCGAACCAGTTACCGGCCGCCCTTTGTAATAATCGAGCGCCATGCCCAAGCCGCGTGCCACTGCCGTAAAGCCCATGCCTCCGGCTTCCGTCGCACTCAACCCAGCCAACACCGCTTCCCGGTCGCCACCCAGCGGGGCGGCCAGAATCGGCGAAGTGCTGAATGTCACCATGCCGAGCAGATCTTCCCTGCCCTGGCTGACAAAATCCTGCAATACACGCCGTGCGGCTGCCATTTTGGACTCACGCTCGCCGGCAGGCGGGTCGGCAAAATCATCATTCATGCTGGCACTTCTATCCAGCACGATCATGACATGCGCGCCACTGCCGACGCGTTCCACGATATTCTCCGCCCAGTAAATGCCGGACAAGCCCATGGCAATGAAAACAATTGCCAATGCGCCCAGCAGACGCCAGAGCCGCTCAATCCATACGGAAAGCGCATCCACTGGCAGGCGTGCCAGAGAAGGATAGGGAAATGCCGGGTAGTTCTTCATCAACAAAGGGAAAAACGCCAGCAAGGACCACAGTAGATACCATGGCTGCCCCACCATCAGATTCGAGAGAGCTTGCATCATTCGTCTCAGGACTCCAGTGCCCGGAGTTTACGGCTCAACTGATATAACCTCTCGAAATCCGCTGTTTCCGCTTCTCCGGCAAAGAACAGACGGTCGGAATCGGCATACAACTGCTCCAGTTCCTGGCGTAATGGAAGCATCCATGGATTGCGTTCGAACAGCAGATGCAAACGCTCGCGGCTCAATGCCGTGCCGGTACTGGCGTCGCCGGCTTGACGGAGACTCTTCATGGCTGCCTGCAATTGCTCCAGGCTTTCACCTTTGCTTTTACGAATCGCCCGCATTTCCCTGCAGGCGATGCGATATGGCCTGCTCCATCGTTGTCCCAGTTGCAGCCAATCAAAATACCAGCAGAAATAAGTCGTCGTAACCAGCAACACCAGCATGGCGGCAAGCAACTTCCATTTCATGCCTGCCGTAGCCCTTGGCTGCGGCTCCACATCAGGCATATGTTGCAAATACCCGGCATCCATTTTTGCAGGCAGCAGCGATGAAACAATCACTCTTGCCGGATTCAATTCGGCATCCATGACCTTGTCGTCAAGCCGGAACAACAGCCGCAGTGGCATCAAGGGATAGGCGCGGACTTCCTGCAGTACCTGGAATATCTGCCAGTCCAGTACCAGCGTATGCCGCGTCATGGTTTTCAAATCCTCAAACTGCCATTGAGCATCACGCAACTCGATGACTCCCGAGGTCTTGCCTATGCTCGGCAAGGAAGCCGGATCAAAGCGGTAACCCGGCGGGGTATCAACAATGATGGTCTGACGCGCCACATCACCGACGCTGTAACCGATCTCGCGAATTTCGGATTTGATCGTAACGTCTTTCTGCGACAAACCATCTTCGGCAGAAGTCTCGGCAAAAGCACTTCCAGCTGCAGAAACACACAGTGTGATAGCGACGAATATCCGACATAGAGAACGAGGAAGAAACTGCATCAACACACCTCCAGCAAATGTCGGCTCAATTGTTCTGCATTGAAATGATTGCCGGAAAAGAACGGCGTACGTGCACCCGTCTGTCTGCAGATATCAACAATCTGCTGTCGACGCTGCTGATAGGCATGCCGTATCTTTATCGCCATGCTACGTCGCATGAATAATGAGCCGGCACCTGTACTTTCCATATCACGCACCCGGGCCCAACCCCACTCGGGCATATCCTGATACTCGGCGCTATCCCACAGCACCAGCGGCACCACATCATGAGTCGCAAGGGAATTCAATGCGGCCAGCATGAATTGTTCTTCAAAATGAAAATCGGAAAGCAGGAAGACCAATGCACGTTTCTTTCTCATATGTTCTACAGCCTGCGTCAATGCTGAAGCCTGCGCCCCATCCCTGATCATCGCCTGGCTGACAACCCGGTGTGCCTCCTGTGCAAGGCCCTGGCGGTGGGAAGCCGGCATGCTCATGTCTTTCCTGATTTCATCGTCGCAGACGATCAGAGAAAAATTGTCACCATGTCGTACCGCTGACCAGGCAATCGAAGCTGCAATATCCGCCGCCTGCTGCAATTTGTTGCCTGTCCCTGAAAAACCCATGGAAGCGGAAAGGTCGAGGACTGCAACCACATCAACCGCCCCCCGTTCATAAAAGGCCCTGGACATCAGATTGCGGGGAATACTGCGTAGCGTGGCACGGATATCGATACGACGCGGATCGGGATTCTGCATAAATGGCACATAACCGCGAAAATCCAGGCTTCCTCCCGGCATGCGCGTCGTATGGCCGCCTGGCTGCGTTCCGCGCGCACGCCAGTTCAGGCTGTAATAAAAATCCTGTGGAACGAAACCCTGCAATTCGATTTACCGCAATTCTTTAGGGGGCAGAAATATTGTCGAGCACGGCATCAAGTAAACGCGGCGCGATCTCGTCATGCCGCAGTTCATAGGCCGGTGTGAAGAAAATACGATGCGCCACCGTTTCATGGAATACGCTGCGGATATCATCAGGCGCCAGGTAGTCGCGACCTTCCAGCCATGCGCGACAACGTGCCGCCCGCATCATCATGGCCATGCCTCTGGGACTGGCTCCACCAGCCACCAGTCGAGCGATGTCGACGTCTTCCAACTCAATACCGGACTGCACTGGATTACGCAGGGCACGCCACAGGTTTACCGCGTAGTCCTGCAACGCAGGCTCGGCGCGAACATGAACCTGGATAGCCTCAGCCAATTGGTTAAGTTCTGCATAGGGCACGATGCCGGGCGGCAATTGCGCAATCAATGCATCGACATCATGAAATCGCTGATTGAACATCAGGTCTTTCTGCAACTCCCTGTCATCCGGTGCATCGATATTGATTTCCATAAAGAAGCGGTCACGTGCTGCCGCAGGCAGTTCAAAGGTTTCCTCCCGCTCCAGACGGTTACGGTCGGC
>PHCM01000043.1 GCA_002842255.1 Betaproteobacteria bacterium HGW-Betaproteobacteria-2
ATCATAATATTTGGTGCGAAAGGAGAGACTCGAACTCTCACGCCTTGCGGCGCTGGAACCTAAATCCAGTGCGTCTACCAATTCCGCCACTTTCGCAATTTGCAGGTTTGCATTTAGCTTGTAGCCCGCTTCAACGCCTGGCTTATACAAACTTCCGGGCTATCGCCCATGGACAAGGCGATTATTGTAGCGCACTCTTGAGTCAGCGGAAACTACCAAAATCAGGCAAATCATGGAAACCCTGATTGACGATAGATGGTAATAGGTAGCAAGATAGGGACAGTTCAATTCAGCTAATTTAGAAAGTACGTTATGCCCGATACCATCAATCAGGAAGAAATCCGCATGTTGCGTTCAGAAGTCGAAATCCTGATGAAAGAACGTCATGCACTACTCAAGGTCACAGGCGCTGCAGCCGGGCTGGTAGCCGAACTTGACAGCCGCGAATTGCCGCAGCACACCGCCGAGGCTGCAGAGTTGCTTGCAGCCAGCATTAATGAGCTGTCTGAGGAATCACTGCAGGACGCATTGAGCGCAGTAAAAGCTGCCATTGTCGCTTGATGAAAAGCAATAAAAAGTTAAGCCTGGATTAAGTTTCAGACAGCACAATCACACTCATCACACTAAACTTCAGGTATTCATAACACTGACCGGGCTCGACATGCCCGGCCCGACTGGTCTGGGGAGGCTTGTCACGGTTGCAATATCGGCATAAAACAACTCAAGGTTTGAGACTGAGCGCAGCAATCCTGAGCGTTCTGCTTTCCGGCTGCGCCTATCAGACATACAGCGCGAAACCTGTAGACCTCACGGCGATTGCAACCGAGTTCCGCGCACGCGATCCGCTCAGCAGTGATTTTCAAACCTACCTCAAAAGTCAGGGTTACGACGAAACAGAGCTGCCTGTTCAACACTGGGGCCTCAACGAGCTGACCTACAGCGCCCTTTATTTCCATTCGGATATTGATGTTGCAAGAGCCACATGGCGCGCGGCTCAGGCTGCAGAAGTAATTGCCGGCCAGCGTCCTAATCCCGGCATTTCCGGCGATGTTGAACGTCACAGCGAACATGATAATGGCGTCTCTCCCTGGACCTTCGGACTGGCAATTGACATCCCCATCGATATTGCAGGCAAGCGTCAAGCGCGCATGGATCGTGCAAGCAGCTTGTCGGAGGCGGCACGCATCGAGATTGCACAAGCCGCCTGGAGAGTGCGCAGCCGCGTATATGCCAGCTGGATCGAATGGCAACATGCACAACGGCAGGCCAATCTGCTGGAGCAGGAACACATGCTGCGCTCGGAGATTGCCGAAATGCTGGAAGCAAGGTTACGCGCCGGCATGGCCTCCAGCCTGGAGTTGTCGAATGCCAGACTACAACTGCAGAACAACAGACAGCTACTCGACACTGAAAAGGCAAAATTAGTCGAACTCAAGGCCAAGCTCGCCAGTCACGCCGGACTCCCGCTCCAGGGTCTCAACAAGATTCAATTAACCCAGAATGACAAAGCGCTGGCAATCAGCAGAAGACAGGACCTGACCAGCAAACCGGACCTGCTCGATCAATTACGGGAATCCGCCCTGCTGAACAGACTGGACATCCGTGCAGCCCTTGCCAGATACGAAGCGGCAGAAGCCAGACTGAGGCTGGAGATCGCACGCCAGTATCCCGACATTGTCCTGTCGCCCGGCTACAGTTATGACCAGGGCGACAAGATCTGGTCTTTCGGCCTTTCCACCCTACTTTCGCTGCTGAACCGCAATCAGGGCAATATCGCTGAGGCCGAGGCGCAGCGTGAGATCGAAGCGACAAAAATCAGAGCTTTGCAGACCCAGATCATCGGCGAGCTCGAGGGCCGCAGCGCAGCCTACCTGCAGACCGTATCCAGCGTGAATGATGCAAGACAGTTGGTTACCGCTCAGGCAGAAAGAACGGAGCTGACAACGAAGCAGTTCGATGAGGGTTTTGCTGACCGGCTGGAACTGACCAGCGCCAAGCTTGAGAAGCTACAGGCTCAAAGAAACCTGCTTGCCGGCGAAATCCGAATGGAATACGCAATTCATGCCCTGGAAGAAACCCTGCAGCAACCCCTGGAAACCTCCCTGTCCATGCCCGATGACCTTGGCATTGAAGCCACACCAGAATAAAGCCAAAAGCGAGCCCTATCATGAATCGTAAACTAGCCACCATCATCGCACTGCAGGCATTCATCATCATCATGCTGTTCTGGATGCTCGTGTTCTACGGCAAGGACGAATACGAAGCTTTCGTGCAGGGCGAGATCGAAGAAGAGATAGAAACTCCAAATCGTGTCAGCACCGAACAAGGCATCACCATTGTTACCTTGCCACAGGCGGCACAGGAGCAAAGCGGCATCACCACTGCCAGACTGAACGAGAGCCGTCATGCAAGTGCATTGAGCACCTATGGCACCGTCATCAATATCGACAAGCTGCTGGAGCAGAGAAGCCGCTACCTGACGGCCATGGCGGAGGCCGGCATTGCCAGAGCGTCACTAATTAACACGCAGCAGGAATTCAACCGCCTGTCGACACTCAATCAGGACAATCGCAATGTGTCGGATCGCGCGGTCGCCAATGCCGAGGCCCTGTTGAAAGCCGACCAGGCCAAACTCAACGCCGCTGAAAGCATTGCCAGAAACTTGCGTGACAACATGCGGCAACAATGGGGCGACGCGCTTGCCGCACAGGCAACGCAGACTTCCGCAAATTCCGCCATGATGGGCATCCTGCAACAACAGGACGTGCTGATACAAGTGACACTGCCTTTCGGCACACCACTGCCTGCAAATAACAGTAGCATCCTGGTCACCCCTTCGGGCTCCTCGGGCAAAAGCATACGCGCTTATTTCATCTCGACATCACCGCAAGCGGATGCCGCGGTACAGGGCGAAACCTATTATTACCGCGCCCCCGCCGACAGCCTGAGAGTCGGTATGCGGGTCAGTGTCAGCATGAATGGCAGCCAGACCTCTGAGCAAGGCGTCATCGTGCCGAGAAACGCGATCGTCTGGTACGGCGGTCAGGCATGGGTTTATCGCAAGTCCGGCGATGACCGTTTCATGCGAACTCACGTCAGTACTGCGCAGGAAACCAATGACGGCTGGTTCAACAGCAGCGGTCTGCAGGCGAGCGACGAGATTGTCGTGACCGGAGCACAGTTACTACTCTCGGAAGAATTCAAATATCAGATTACTAATGAAAATGATGATTGAAATGAAATTTCAATCATCATTTCGGTGGAGACTCATGTGCGCAGCACGTGATGTCGGAGTCAAAATGACGCAATTCGCCAATTTAATCATCATTCCAGTGAAGGCTCATATGGCGAAGCCATGTGATGCCGTAGCTAAAATACTCTACAAATTTCAATCATCGTTTCGGTGGAGACTCATGTGCGCAGCACGTGATGTCGGAGCCAGCATGGCTGTACCGCAACCGCCTGATGGGGTCATTTCTCAGCATACCCGCATAAGAGAGCATCGATCATGATGTCCGCCCTTGTCCGCTTCTCCATACGGTTTAATGGCGTCATTATCGCCCTGGCGACCCTGTCCATCATTTACGGCATTTTCAGCCTGACTCGCAGCAATCTGGACGTCTTCCCCGAATTCGCGCCGACTCAGATCGTGATTCAGACAGAATCTCCCGGCCTTTCCGCCGAACTCGTTGAAACCCTGGTGACACAACCCATAGAAAGCAGCATCGCGGGCACGGTGGGTATCGAGTCCATGCGTTCGCAATCCATCCCGGGCCTATCCATCGTCACCATCATTTTCGATGAAGGCACCGATATCTACCGCAACCGCCAGGTCGTGGCCGAACGGTTGGCGACACTGAATACGCGACTGCCACAAGGCATCGTCCCCAACATCACGCCACTCACTTCTTCCGCCAGCACGGTACTCGGTTTTGGCATGACTTCCGAGACGCTGAGCCTGATGGAACTGCGCACCATCGCGGACTGGACAGTCGTGCCACATCTGATGGCGGTGCCCGGCGTGGCCGACGTCAACGTTTTCGGCGGGGAAGTCCGACAGTTCCAGATTCAGGTTGATCCGGCCAAGCTGATTCAGTACAGCATCTCGCTGCAGCAGGTACGCGAAGCCGCGGAGAAAGCCACAGGCGTGCGTGGCGCTGGCTATATCGAAAACAACAACCAGCGCATCGTCATCAACACAGAAGGCCAGGCGCTCAACCCGCAAGTGCTGGGGCAGACCACCTTGCTGCATCGCGGTGGCCAAACCATCCGGCTGGCCGATATCGGCCAGGTCGTTGAAGGCGCCGCGCCGTCCATCAGTGCTGCCGCCATCAATGGCGTTACCGGTATCTATCTGTCGGTTCAGGGTCAACTTGGTGCCAACACCCACGCAGTGACTGGCGCTATTGAGAAGGCGTTGCGAGAAATCCGTCCAGCACTGCAGGCAGAGGGTGTCGAATTACACAAGGGTCTGTTCCGCCCAGCCAACTTCATCGACACCGCCATCGAAGGCGTGCGTACGGATATTCTGATCGGCTCAGTGCTGGTCATCGCGGTGCTGTTCCTGTTTTTGTTCAATGTACGCACCGCGTTCATTTCCGCCACAGCCATCCCGCTCTCGCTGTTGACGGCCATCATTGTGCTGTACGAATTCGGCATGGGCATCAATATCATGGTGCTGGGCGGCCTCGCCATCGCTCTTGGCGAGGTGGTCGATGACGCCATCATCGATGCTGAAAACATCTTCCGGCGCCTGCGCGAGAACCGCCTGTCAGACCAGCCCCTACCTGCTTACCGCATCGTCTATGACGCCTCGATGGAAGTACGCAAGTCCGTGGTCTACGCCACCTTTATCGTCGCCTTGGTGTTTGTGCCCTTGCTGACCTTGGGCGGCGTCGGCGGCAAGCTGTTCGCACCATTAGGCATTGCCTATATTGCCGCGATTCTAGCCTCTCTGGTTGTGGCACTGACTGTGACGCCGGCCATGTGCTATCTGATGCTGGGCAAAGCCCGACTCGAAGAAGGAGACCCGCCCGTCATCCGCAGCATCAAGTCGGGCTACGTCAAGCTGCTGCACAGGATAGAAACGCACTACAAGGTGATTCTGGGCGTCTCATTGCTGTTGATCAGCCTCGGTATCGGCATATTGCCATTATTCAAGAGCCAGTTCATTCCAGGCCTGCATGAAGGCCATTACATCATGCATATGACCGCTGTACCGGGCACTTCCGAACAGGAGTCATTGCGTCTGGGTAAAAAGGTATATGAGGTTCTGAAAGAGATCGACGGCGTGAAATCGGTAGCCCAGTGGGTTGGCCGTGCGCAGAATGGCGCGGATACCTTCGGCACGCATTACAGCGAATTCGAGATCGAGATCGGCATGCTATCCGGCGATGAGCAAAGGCGCATCCTCGAAGAAATTCGCGAGGCGATTTCTGGCGAAGAGGTAGATACGGATGGTGACGGCGTCGCGGAGGCCGGCTTCGTCGGTACCAACTTCGCCATCAACACGTTCCTGACCGAACGTATCGAAGAGACCATTTCAGGTTATGCCGCATCCGTCGTCGTCAACATCTACGGCCAGGATCTGGATGCACTGGATCGTGACGCGCAGGCAATAGCCGGCATATTGGCCGGTACTGATGGTGGCACCGATATCGTCGTGCAATCTCCTCCCGGCACGCCGCAGCTGGTCGTGCGCTTGCGTCCGGAACGCTTGGCCGCCTGGGGCCTGCAGCCGCTCGATGTGCTGGACACCGTGCGTAGCGCTTATGAGAGCGTGCCGGTTTCGCAGGTCTATCAGGGCAACCGCGTGATCGGCATCAGTGTAGTGATGGCACCGGAAGCCAGAAACAGCGTTACGGAAGTCGGCAAACTACCGGTCATCACCAACGAAGGCAAGATACTGCGGCTCAGCGATATTGCCGACATCACACAGGAAAATGGTAGATCGAAGATCCTGCACGCCGGTGCCAAACGCATACAGACCGTGACCGCCAATGTCAGTGGACGTGATGTTGAGAGATATGTGACGGAAGTGAAAGAGCGCATCGCCAAAGAGGTGAGTATCACCCCGGGCAACTATCTGAGCTTCACCGGCCAGGCCGAAGAACAGGCACAGGCGCGGCAGGATCTGATGATCCACGCCATGTTGGCCATCATCGGCATCTTCCTCATGCTCTATATCGCCTTCGGCCGTCTGCGCAACCTGATGCTGACCTTCCTCAACCTGCCCTTCGCACTGATTGGCGGGATACTAGCCGTCATGTTCACCGGCGGCTGGATCTCGCTCGGTTCCCTGGTCGGTTTCGTAACCCTGTTCGGCATCACCCTGCGCAACTCCATCATGCTGGTGTCGCACTTCCAGCATCTGGTGGATTGCGAGGGTTGTGTCTGGGGTCTGGAGACGGCGATTCGCGGCGCATCAGAACGCCTGCCATCGATTCTGATGACCGCGCTGGTGACCGCACTTGGCCTGTTGCCGCTGGCTGCAGGCAGCGGTCAGCCCGGACGAGAAATCGAGGGCCCGATGGCGACTATCATTGTCGGCGGCCTGGTAACCTCAACGATCCTGAACCTGCTGATATTGCCGACCGTCATGCTGCACTTTGGCAGGTTTGAAAAGCAGGAAGACCAATCAATGGCCTAGGCAGGAAGCCGCTTGTACAGCTGATAGCCGCTCAAGCAGCTGTGTCGTACCCGCAAGGGGCACACCCAGCTTCGGTACGGGGCTGAAGCCCCTACTCAGATGTCGTCGTACTTGATGTACTTGAAGCGCTGGTCGTCATTGGGCGTCCCTTCAAGCGAACCGCCCTCCTTGCCCGGCTGCCATTGAATCACCTCTTCAATCTTGCGGGCCAGTTCGAAATCCTTGTCGGTAATGCCCTTGGCGCTGTGCGTGCATAGCTTGACGATGACAAAGGCGTAGGAAACCGTCAGGTCCGGATGATGCCAGGCGGCTTCGGCCAGATGACCGACCGTATTAACCACCATCAACGTACCTTTCCAGCTGCCGGTCTTGAATTTGCGTCGTATCCAGCCATCCTCGAAATACCAGTGCGGAAATTCAGCTGCCAGCCTGGCCTTGATTTCAGCTTCGCTATAAGCTTTGTCTTTGCTGGTTTCAGTCATGATCAACTCCTTGATATCCCGTTAATTCCAGGAACAGCGCACCGGCAAGGCGGTCGCCAGTAGCCTCTCATCCAACAGGCCATCACTGAACACTGTGAAGTCGGCTTTTCCCATTACCCAGGTCGAAAAATCCTGACCGACAATGTAGTCACCGAAGTGCTCATCGACAAAACCTTCCTTGGTCAGCCTTTCCAATGAGATCTGCTCCAGTTGCGGTCGTTCCGATTTCACGAGTATCAGCTGGTCGGCATTGAGCTTGTGCGCAAGCCAGGCAGCCAGGCTGTCTGATGTGATTTCCCAAGTTGTGGGAATGCTTTCATCGGCAATTACCATGCTGCTCGGCAACCAGACCACCGCTTTGTGCTGCCAGCCACGTTCGGCGATCTCCAGGTCGCTTGCTGCCGTGACCAGGTCCTCATTCAGACCGGCAAGCAGGATGCCGTACTGATCCATGGCCATCACCGCCATCTTGTGTGCGACCAGATCGCTGATGCCACTCATCAACTGCGATTCATAAACCGCATCAGCCAGTATGCCGCCTCCCGGCACAATGACTATCCTGCCATCACCATGTCGCGCCAGCACATCGAGCCAGCCTTGCAGTTCAGGCGAGCCCAGAAGGCTGCCACCAAGCTTGATTACCCACATAGTTCACTCGCTTTGTTGAGAATTATATTTTTCGGATTCTTGTCTTGTCGTTTTATCAGCAAAGTATTGCATCAACTGCAGCATGGAAGAAGCCTTATCCCAGGTTTCCCGGTATTCCTTTTGCATTTCCGAATCGGCGACAATGCCGCCACCGGCCCAGAAGCGTATTTCACCATGTGAATAAACCGCAGTGCGGATGGCAATATTGGTATCCATATTGCCATCAAAACCAATATAACCGATAGCCCCGCAATAGAGACCTCGCCGGTGCGGCTCCAGCTCCTCGATGATCTGCATGGCCCGCAACTTCGGCGCACCGGTGATGGAACCACCGGGGAAACAGCCCCGCAGCAAATCGACTGAAGTCCTGTTGTCTGCCAAGGTTCCGGTCACGGTGCTGACAAGATGATGCACATTGGCAAAACTTTCCAGGGCGAACAGGCGGTCGGCACGCACGCTGCCGACTTCGCAGTTCTTGCTGATGTCGTTGCGCAGTAGATCAACAATCATCAGGTTCTCCGCCCTGTCCTTCAGGCTGGTGCCAAGTTCTTCCGCATTACGCCGGTCTTCTGCTGCATCCCTGGCTCTGGGGCGCGTGCCCTTGATGGGTCGGGTCTCCACATGCCTGCCGTTGACCTGCAAAAAACGCTCCGGGGAGGCAGAAAGCACCTGGCAATGCGGAAAACGCATGTAGGCCATGAACGGTGCCGGGCTGATTTTGCGCAAATGCTGGTAGGCAAGCCAGCCATCGCCTTCGGCCGGAGCGGAGAATCGTTGCGCCAGATTGACCTGATAACAATCACCTTCCGTGATGTAGGTTTTGATGCGATCGAACTTGTCAGCATAGGCAGCTTGATCCATATTGGAGGCTACGGGCGAAACCACATGAAATCCATCGCCGCCTCCAACCGGTGAAGGCACCTCAGCAAACAGTTCGCACAGTGCAGACCAATTGGCCTCGGTCGTGGAATCCAGACCGAAAGACACGAGGTGCGCCTGCTGCTCACGATGGTCGACGATGACGGCCCAGTCGTAGATGCCGACGCACATATCAGGGATGTGTTCGGCATCAAGCGCGCTATCTGGCAACTTTTCCAGATAGCGGCCGAGATCGTAACCGAAATAACCGACTGCACCGCCGGCAAAGGGCCGCCCGGATTCCTGCTGCGGATAGGCCGCGAGTATCGACTTCAGCACACTGAAGGGCTCTTCTTCGAACTGCTGGTGCTGACCGTTCCTGCTGACGGTCGTCACGCCTTGCTGCGTGACGAGGGTAATGAAAG
>PHCM01000044.1 GCA_002842255.1 Betaproteobacteria bacterium HGW-Betaproteobacteria-2
CCTTGAATAATTACCATGTCTTTCTGGATGGATCGCCACGATAAACGGAGCGGATGAAAGTGATGATCTTCCACATGTCATCATCAGTCTTCACAATGGCACCATGGCCAGGCATCGGACCAACTACGTTTTCACGGCCTTTGCGGGAAACACCGGTTTGCTTGGTAAATTCATCGCTGCCAAGAGCAATCAAACGATACAGCGTATCGTCATCACTACCGTATACCCACACCTCATTGGAGAGCGGAGGGCACATGCCACCACCGCCCGTACCGCCATGACAGCCATTGCAGCTTGCTGACAGATACTTTTTGCGCCCCAGTTCCAGCACCTTGTCATTGGCGTCGACGTAGGGGTTCTTCAACTCGCCCTTGGGGGTGGAAGCGACCCGTTCCAACGGCGTCATGCTGCCGCCCATGACAGGCTCGGCCGTCTCGTTGGCAGCAGGTTTTGCTTTCTGTTGAGGAACAGGGAAGCCGTCCTCCATCTGCGGTGCATCTGCGGCGACCGGAGTACTTACTGTAGCATCTGCAGCACCCAGATCAGCCGAAGCACAGCCCGGTCCGACAATAGCCAGCAGGAGAGCCAGGGTTGAGGAAAATACGGAGATACGACGAACGATCATTATTTTGCCTTTCAGATTAAAAAACTTGGGGAGTAACTCAACGTTGATTGAAGAGGCTGCCAAATTTGGCAGCCCAGGATGGAAGTCCTCAGGATTTCGAATTCAAATAGGACGACAGCGCGGCCAAAGCCTCTTTGGCATTCTCTTCCTGTGCAATCATCAGCGCGGTTTTACCGCCAGCGCTCTTGATGCCGGCATCAGCTCCTGCCTTGGTCAGCAAATGCACCATGTCCGCATCGTTCCTGGCTGCAGCCAACATCAGGGCAGTAAAACCGCCTGCATTTTGCTCATTAGGCTTTGCGCCATACTGCAATAGCGTCTGCGCCATCACCTTGTTGCCGACTTTTGCCGCGATGATCAGCGGCGTATAGCCTGAATCACCCATGACAACCGACGGTTTGGCACCGCGATCCAGCATGGCGACCGCCACATTGGATCGGTTATCCTGCACGGCGAGACCCAGCGCACTAAAGCCCTGATAATTGAGCAGGTCAAAATTGGCCTGGAACTTGGCTAGCAGACGCATGACCTTGCCATCGTTCTGCCGTACGGCATGCATGGAAGCGGTCCAGCCATCGTTGTCCTGCAGGTTCGGATCTGCCCCATATTCAAGCAGTCCATTGATCAATGTCAGATCAGTGGTTTTAACCGCATGCATCAGCGAAGTCATGCCTTCGACATCCTTTGCATTGATATCGGCTCCATGCTTAAGCAGATATTCGATACGGTTGGTGTCAGTCTGCAAGGTGGCATTGATCAATTCCTGGTCAAGCGATGAACCGGATTTAACGGCAGCATCGATCAACGCCGGGATTTCATCCGGCGGGGTCATTTTGACTTTGATGGTGTTCAACGAGCGTCTGGCATGCGTCTGGTAGGCACCGTGACTTGGCAGATCACCAGAAACGACACAATGATCGCATTGCACCAGCGGGACACCGAAATCATCCAGGATCTTGCGAATTTGGTCCTTGTTTTCCAGCATGACTTTCTCGATGCTAGCCTTGAGTGCGTGCGAGTTTTTCTTCATGCCAATGCCCAGCTCAAACTCTAGCGGCATGTTGTCTTCCAGCGTATTCAATGGCTTGATTGTCAGTGGCGCATTCTTCATGCTGACATACCAACCGGCCATCGGCCCCCAGATGGCAGCGGCATCCAGTTTGCCGTCCACCACGTCACGCACTTGCACATGCGGCTGCCTCTCCGGCAAAAGGTCGGCATCATGCGCGATGGTTTTCACAATGGTGTTTTCGCGCTTGATACCGCGCTCCTGCAAAACCGTGCGTATGGCGGAATGCTGGAAAACACCGACTTTCATATCGTTCAACAGTATTGGATCATCGAGGCTTTTGATATCGAGGCCGCGATCATTGCGATAAGCGAGTACGAAGGTACTGCGGTAAACAGGCATGGTCGTCATCATGCGTTTGTCATCCGCCGACATATCCATCAGGATGTCGCACTCGTTGTTGTCAAAAGTCTGACGGGTCAGTCCGCGATTAAGATATGGGCGATAAAAGTAAGTGGCATGCGTGCCCATGGACTTGGCGATCAAATCGGCAATCTTGTTCTGAAAGCCCTCACCCTGATTATTGGAAAGCGGCATATTGCCCGGATCGGCGCAAACGCGAAGAGGTTCGACTTTTTCAGCTGCTGCGACGGATGGCAGCAAGGACAGCGCAACCCCCAGCCATAACACATGAAGCTTTTTATTCATCACAATCCTTAAAACTTGATGATTACAAAAAGCCGAGAGGTGGCATGAACGCCACCCTCGGCCGATTTACTCAACTAATGCATTACAGCTTTATCAGTCATACAGGCGGAATGTGTACAGCTCGCCACCTTGCGGGACCTTGTCCAGACCGGATGCCTTGGCCATGGCAGTGGCACCGATAGCGCCATACTTGTCATCCATGTCCAGACCTGCGGTTACGGGCAGACCAATCCAGCCACCGATACCGGCAAAGACAGAAACATACTGCTTGCCTTTTACCTTGTAGGTCACAGGGTTGCCGATGATGCCGGAACCCAGTTTGCGGCTCCAGAGCACCTTGCCGGAATTGCGGTCGACTGCACGGAAGTCACCACCCAGGGAGCCGTAGAAGGCCAGACCACCGTCGGTCACCAAGACACCGCTCCAGTTTGGATATGGATCAGGGATTTCCCAGATGGTCTTGCCGCTGACGACGTCGAACTTCTTCAGCTTGCCGGTTACACCTGGTTTTTCCGGATACATATAGACATTGGCGAACACATACACGGTACCTTGTTGGGTATGTGTACGTTCCTGCGGCTCATCTTCCATACACCAGTTGTTGGTAGGTACGTAGAAAATGTTTGGTTCTTTTGGATCCACCGCCGCAGGCTGTTGGTCTTTACCACCCATTGCAGATGGACAAGCCTGTGTATTGACGTCACGAGCGAACGGAGAATGTTTCTCGACTTTCACTGGGCGGCCGGTCTTCAGATCAACCTTTTCTGCCCAGTTTACGGTGACAAACTTGCTGGCGCGGAGCAGAGTGCCGTCCTTGCGGTCAAGCACATAAGCAAAGCCGTTACGGTCGAAGTTGACCAGAGCGTCATGCTTCTTGCCGTCAACCACCAGGTTGTCCACCAGGATGTTTTCGTTCACACCATCATAATCCCATTGGTCGAATGGAGTTTTCTGGTATGCCCAGACCATCTCACCTGTGTCGATCTTGCGGGCCATGATGGTCATGGACCATTTGTTGTCCCACTTGCCCTGATTAGTCTTGGGATCTGTTTCGTTACACTTGGTGTGCGTCAGATTGGCACCTGTTTCACCACAGCGATAGGAAGGTGACCAGTGACCTGGGTTGCCGGTACCGGCGTACATGATGCGAAGTTTTGGATCATAGCTGAACCATGCCCATGGAGCGCCACCGCCGATTTTCCACTCATCACCAGGATAAGTCAGGCCGGTGTTCTGACCATACAGACCATAGTGCGGATTGGCCTTGTTGGTTTCCGGTGTCAAGCACAGATCCTTGTCGGAACCAGTGCTATGGCACTTCCAGACTTCCTTGCCGGTCTTCAGGTCATAGGCAACAGTACGGCCGCGAGCCGCGAATTCGTCACCGCCAAAACCGGCAATCACCAGACCTTCTGCAACCATGGCTGGACCGGAATGCGTTTCACCTTTTTCAGGATAAGCATGCTTGGTCACCCAGATTTCCTTGCCAGTACCAGCATCCAGAGCAATCAGGAAGCCGTCCAGCGTGTGGAATACCACTTTGCCATCGGCATAGTTAAGGCCGCGGTTGATGGTGTCACAGCAGGCACGTGGCACTGCAGATTCATCACGATCGGTTTTCTTGGTGTAATTCCAGATCTGCTTTGGTTGGTCAGGATTGCTCAAGTCGAGTGCTTGAACAATATTTGGCCAGGCGCTGACAAAATACATCATGGTCTTGCCATTGTGTTCCACCACAACCGGCTGACCTTCATGGCCGCGAAGTGTGCCGGTGGATTGTGACCAGGCATACTGCAGTTTGTTGACGGTCTTGGTGTTGATATCTTTCAGTTGACTGTGACGATGCAATGCCAGATTCTGACCTGGCGCTGCCCACATATTGTGATCCTTGCTGCGCTTGATGATTTCCTCGTTGGCTGAGGCCTGACCGGCAATGCCGACCATCGCCAGCGCACCCAGTGCCGCATACACCCCCCGCAGCATCAGTTGTTGCTTTCTCATACATCCTCCTTGTTCTGATTTTTGAAACCTACGCCATCCCCTTTACTGCCGAGAACGCACAGACACTATAGGGATGTAACGTGCAAGCAAAACGAGCGGATTTCCTGAATAGAGTTAGGAATAATTCCCATGTTCGTCGGGAATAAAATACAGATGGAATGAGAAAATAAGTATCTCTGAAGAATGAGCCCCGCTGCTATTGCTTTGCATGACGCTCATCAAGCTTCTTTGGGGTCCACTCGGAGACCAGCAGCTTGGCACGCGCAATCTGTTCGGCAGTCATTTTGGAGGCTATCTGATCTCTTTCGACAATAGCAAACTCATGATTTTGCGTAGCAGCGAGCTGGTACCACTTATAGGCATGCACCAGATCCGCTGCAACGCCCACGCCGTCGCGATACATCTTGCCCAGCTCGTATTGGGCCTTGAAATGCCCCAGTTCTGCAGATTGACTGATCCAGTGAAAACCGAGCTTTGGATTCTTCTCAAGACCACGGCCTTCGACATAGTTCTTGCCCAGCACCAGCTGCGATTTGAAATGCCCTTGCTCAGCAGCCTTTCGGTACCAGACGTTGGCGGCCTTGTCATCCTGTTTTACGCCGCGACCGATGGTCGTGACCCGACCCAAGGCAAACTGCGACAGAACATGGCCTTTCTCGGCTGCCATGCGAAACCATTTGGCAGACTGCACATCGTCCCTCTCGACTCCCTGCCCCATGGCATACATGACGCCCAGGTTATAGGCAGAATCCACATTGCCCTTGCTCGCTGCCTTTTTGTACCAGGCCGCCGCTTGGGTAAAATCCTGCCGGACTCCCTGGCCCTCGTCATACATCATGCCAAGGATGTGCTGCGACTTCTCATCGCCGCTGTCTGCCAGCGGCTTGAATTCCTTGAATGCTTTCTCATAGTCGCGCTGCACAAACGCCGCCTTGCCTTCTTCAAAGCCGGCATATGCCGATGAAACGGAGGTGATACAACAAAGGATAAGAGTCCCGATAATGTTCAAGCGCATGTTTACCTCTTTCAATCAATTAACCTTCAATGACGCCATAGCGTATCGCCAGACGCACCAGTTCAATCGGGCCGGAAATGCCCAGCTTCTGTTTAAGTAAAGTTTGATAATTAGCCACGGTTTTCTGACTGATTTTCAGTGTTTCTGAAATCGCCTCGAGCGAATTGCCTTCAGCCAACAAACGAAAAACTTCAAATTCACGTCCCGACAATTTGCGCACCGGATCATCCTCTCCCGTGAGACTTTGCAGAGCGATTTTCTGCGCAATGGAAGGACTGATCCAGGTACGTCCCACCATTGCCTCATGTAGAGCATTGAGTAGATCACCGGCAACACCGGACTTCGCGATATAACCCTTGGCACCAGCACTGAGCGCCTGGGTCGCAAAGGCAGCATTCTCATGCATGGAAAAAATAACGACTTTGGCAGCCGGATATCGCGACAGGATTCTACGCAAGGCCTCCAGTCCGCCCATGCCCGGCATTGACATATCCATGACAACAACGTCCGGCTTGCATTCCCCATACATCTGATAGGCCTGCTCGCCGGTACTGGCCTCGGCGACAACCAGCACACTGTTATCCTGTTCCAGCAGGCGACGCAGACCGGACCGGACCACAGCATGGTCGTCCGCCAACATAACGCGATAGGGATTCGTCATAATGTTTCTTCTATGTGAATTGGAAGTCGTACTGAAATTTTTGTGCCGCTCTTCGGAGCTGTCGTCAGGCCAAAAGTACCGCCCAACCCCTCCACCCTCTCACGCATGCCGGCAAGACCGTAACCACCAAAACTCGCCAGATTAAACCCTATTCCATCATCCTCTATCGCAATCACAAGCTCTTCTTTCTCGCGAATGACAGACAAAGTCATGCGACGCGCATTGGCATGACGCGTGATATTGGTGAGGGACTCCTGGATGATACGGTAAGCAGCCAAAGCAACCTCGTCGTCCATCTCGCCCAAGTCCTTGGCGATGCTGATGCAACTGGAAACACCGATGTTGCGTTCTCGCCAGCCATAGACATATTCATCCAGCGCGATGGACAAACCAAGCTCGTCCAGCACACCGGGGCGCAAGCGCTGCAGCATGTTATGCACCATATCGAGGATTTGCATCGAGACATCGGAAATCGCAATCGCACTTCTCTTGGCTGCCGTCAAATCCCGGCTGTTGGCAATCGCCATGGCATCGACATTGATGGCGGTCATGCATTGGCCAATTTCATCGTGCAGCTCGCGCGCCAGACTTTTGCGTTCATCTTCCTGCACGCGAATTATCTTCTGGGTCAGGCGATGATTGCTTTTGATGCTCTGCTGCAGAGTCTGTGCCATCGCGTTGAATTTGATGCTCAGGCCGGCGAGTTCCGGCAGCTCGAATTGGGGGAGCCGGGCATCAAGTTCGCCCTCTTCCAGTGCATTCAAGGCATTGATTACGCTGCCGACCGGTTGCAGCGCCTTTTTCAGCGCCCAATAAACCATGGCATTCACTGCCACGAAGAAGATCGCCACCAACCACAACAAGCCTTGCGTGTCATTCCATATTTCCTCGATCTCGAAAGAACTGTCAGGGGTAATTACCAGTTCTCCTATAGCCCTGCCGCTCGCGTAAATCACACGCCTGATCTCTGTACCATCTGATGTAGTCACGTCCATCAGCTTTACAAACCACGCCGGAGGTGTGTTTTCTCTATCTACCTGTTGTTCTCGATTGCTGTCTCTCAATCTGCCAAACCGGTCATAAAACTCGATCTTCAAATGGCGGATATCAGCCAGTGACTCCAGCCGGAAGATGGAAGCCTTGTTTCGATCAGCACCGTTGAGCCAAGCATAATCCGAGGTATAGTGCAGAATCTCTGCATCCAGCAGGTGTGATGCCAGCGAAGCCGTAGACAGCACTTCGGCCCGCACATCTTCACGCGCACTCTGGACCGACAATACAGCGCCTATGGAAATCACGATGAACAACAACAGCGTGATCATCAGATTCAGGCGGACCGTCAGACTCATATTCAGCAGCTTCTTCAAAAAGCTATTCATTGTAGAGATTTCCACACAAACCAAAATGGGAGAAACTCCCGATAGAGGGAGTTAAAAGATTGCAGTCGAATAGAGGCAATATTCATGCCCTTACAAACATGAATTCAACTCATTGTTATTTATAGTGTTTCTTTAGAGTAGCAGTGCAGGCATGGTTGGCAGCAACCGGTGTGGCTGCATACAACCAATGGATTGGAACGGGATAATCTGCCTGATGAACATTTCAGTCACCAAGCCTGGAATGAATTAAAGCTAGACTGCGACAGGCGCCTTGATGGCGGGATATGGATCGTATTGTTCCAGTGTGAAATCTTCGAACTTGAAACCGAAGATATCGTTGACCTGCGGATTGATGCGCATGACGGGCAAGGCACGGGGTTCGCGCGACAACTGCTCTTTGACCTGATCCAGGTGGTTCAGGTAAATATGAGCGTCACCCAATGTGTGAACAAAATCACCTAACTTGAGGCCGCAGACCTGCGCCACCATCATGGTGAGCAGCGCATAAGAAGCAATATTGAAAGGCACGCCAAGGAAAATATCGGCACTGCGCTGATAAAGCTGACAGGAAAGCTTCCCATCTGCCACATAAAACTGGAAAAAGGCATGACATGGCGGCAGCTTCATCTTGTCTACGTCGGCGACATTCCAGGCAGAAACGATCAAACGACGGGAGTCCGGTGTTTTCTTGATGGCTTCCACCACCTGTGTAATCTGGTCGATATGCGTGCCATCCGGCTTGGGCCAGTTACGCCACTGGTAGCCGTAAACCGGGCCGAGGTTGCCTTCCGCATCCGCCCATTCATCCCAGATGGTGACACCATTCTGCTTGAGATAGGCAATGTTGGTACTGCCCTGCAGAAACCAGAGCAGTTCATGGATGATGGACTTCAGGTGCACCTTCTTGGTCGTCAGCAGTGGAAAGCCTTCGGCCAAGTTGAAGCGCATCTGGTAGCCAAAAACAGAAAGCGTCCCTGTGCCTGTGCGGTCTTCCTTCTTGTGGCCATGCTCCAGCACGTGACGCATCAAGTCGTGATAGACCTTCATGGAAAATTCCTTTTAGCTGTGTTCGACAATAAACTGTTTGATGGCATCCACATCGGCATCCATGACGACAAAACGCTGCGGAAGATTTTCGAGTCCGGCCAGATCGACAGGACGCTCCGGCTTCTGTCCCAGGGCTTCAACGATAGCGTCTTCAAACTTCGCCGGCAATGCAGTTTCCAGCACCACCATGGGAACACCCGGTTCACGGCATTCATGCGCAACCTTCAGACCGTCTGCAGTATGCGTATCGATGGTGACGTCGTATTTTTCCCTGGTAGCACGGATGGTCTGCATGCGGTTCGCATGATTGCTGCTGCCGGAGACGAAGCCGTAATCCTTGACCTTGTCGAACAGACCGTCCTGTTTCAGATCGAAGGCACCACCGGCATCTACCTTGCTCCACAGTTCACCCACTTTAGCGGCATCACGGCCAACCAGATCGAACACGAAGCGCTCGAAATTGGAGGCCTTGCTGATGTCCATGGAAGCGCTGGAGGTA
>PHCM01000045.1 GCA_002842255.1 Betaproteobacteria bacterium HGW-Betaproteobacteria-2
TCCGTATGGAAAGACGGCAAGAACCTGTTCGCAGGTAACGGCTATGCCGGCCTGAGCGAATTCGCGCTGTACTACATCGGCGGCATCATCAAGCACGCACGCGCTCTGAACGCCATCACCAACCCCAGCACCAACTCCTACAAACGCCTGGTACCGCACTTCGAGGCACCGGTGAAACTGGCCTATTCTGCCAAGAACCGTTCCGCTGCGATCCGCATCCCGTTTGTACATGGCGACAAGGCACGCCGCGTTGAAGCCCGCTTCCCGGATCCTACCGCCAATCCATACCTGGCATTCAGCGCCATGCTGATGGCCGGTCTGGATGGCGTGCAGAACAAGATTCACCCAGGCGAACCAGCGACAAAGGATCTCTACCATCTGCCTCCAGAAGAAGATGCACAGATCCCAACTGTTTGTTCCTCCCTGGAAATGGCATTGGAAGCCCTGGACAAGGACCGCGAGTTCCTGACACGTGGTGGCGTTTTCTCCGAAGACTGGATCAACAGCTACATCGAACTGAAGATGGAAGAAGTCAACAAGCTGCGCATGACTCCCCACCCGGTCGAGTTCGGTATGTATTACAGCTGCTAAGCTGCTATACAGAGATAATCCGGACGGTCTTATCGATCGCCATTAAAAAACGGCAGCTCAGGCTGCCGTTTTTTATGCCTGCCATGTGCGGGATAACAATCGCGGGTCAACGATGCATCCTTTCTACTCGTTGCCTTAGTAGCATGTCTCCTCTACACTCCGTCTTATGGAATCAGCTCATATGAGAAAATTACTTTCATTACTTGTACTTGGCTACGCTTTACTGGCACAGATACCAGTTGCGATAGCGGAAATCTACAAAGTCATTGACGAAGATGGCCGTGTAACCTATACCAACGTGCCCGTTAAAGGAGCAAAAAAACTTGACATCGACCCACCGCCCACTAATGGTGCATCGATCCCCAGCCGCGAGGTCAAGACCCCTACGCCATCCAGCTTCCCCCGTGTAGACAAGCAAACACAAAACCAGCGCGACAACACGCGTAAACAGATTCTCCAGGCCGAACTGGAAGCAGAGAAAAAGGCGCTGGAAGAAGCGAAAAAAGCCTATGACGAGGGCGCTTCCAAGCCCGAAGTTTACAAAGGTGCCGGCGGCAAGACTTTCCGCAATGTCGCCAAGTTCGAAGAAAAAATGAAGCAATTGCAAGCCAATGTGGACACCCATGAGAAGAACATCCAACTGCTGCAAAAAGAGCTGGACGCGCTCAATTAAAATTATTTCCATATTGCCGATCCATGGCCTGGCTTTTGCTTAGTCTAAGCTGCCATGGATCAAACCACCCCACCCTCATTTGCCGGACTGGAACATTTAGCCACTGCCGTCATCCTGCTTGATAAACAGCGGGATGTCGTATATGCCAACCCAGGCGCAGAAGTTGTCTTTGCACTGAGCGCAAAGCAGATACGCGGCCTCAATATCTCGCAGGTATTCCCGGATTGCGAGATCCTGCATAGCGCTTTGGAGCATGCGATCAAGAATCACAGCCCATTCCGTGAACATGAATTCGTCATCACCACTTTGCGGCAAAACTCACTGGCCGTAACCTGTACCGTGACACCGGTAGAACTGGCGCCTGCCTGCCTGGTGCTGGAGTTTCAACAAATGGACCAGCAGCTGCGTATCGCACGCGAGGAACGTATGCTGATTCAGCAACAGGCCAATGCCGAACTGCTACGCAATCTGGCGCATGAGATTCGAAACCCGCTGGGCGGACTGCGCGGTGCAGCACAGCTGCTCGAGCACGAACTGCCGCAGGTCAGTCTGCGCGAATATACCCAGGTCATCATCAAGGAAGCCGACCGTCTGCAATCGCTGATGGATCGCTTGCTTGTGCCGCATCGTGTTCCAAAATACGAACCGACCAACATCCACGAGGTTCTGGAACGCGTACGCAGCTTGTTGCTGGCCGAATCGCCCAAAGGCGTTATCATCAAGCGTGATTACGATATCAGCCTGCCGGAACTGATTGGCGACCGCGAGAAACTGATACAGGCCGTGCTCAACATTGCCAGAAACGCGGCACAGGCCATGCAAAAACAGCCCAATGAAGCCGGCGCGCCGTCTGAAATCATCCTGCGCACGCGTGCAGAGCGTCAGGTCACACTGGCTAGAAAACGTTACCGCGTCGCCATCAAGCTGCAGATTATTGACAATGGCCCCGGCATCCCGCCGGAGATTCGCGACCGTATCTTCTTCCCGCTGGTCTCCGGCACCGAAGGTGGCTCCGGCTTGGGCCTGACACTGGCCCAGACATTCATTACCCAACATCACGGCATGATCGAATGCGAAAGCAGTCCCGGTCACACCTGTTTTACCATCCTGCTCCCGATTGAGAGCTCTGCCATGAACGGCACAGTGCCACGGCAATAAATACGCATCAGGAATTAATCATATGAAACCGATCTGGATAATTGACGACGACAAATCGATACGCTGGGTGTTCGAAAAAGCACTGGCGCGTACCGACATGGAATTCAAGACCTTCTCTTCCGTACCGGAAGCGCTCAATGCGTTAAACCGCGAAGAACCACAGGTGGTAGTCAGCGACATCCGCATGCCCAATGGTTCCGGTCTGGATTTCCTGCAGGAGATCAGGCAGCGCCTGCCCGATGTGCCCGTTATCATCATGACTGCCTATTCGGATCTGGAAAGCGCCGTAGCAGCCTTTCAAGGTGGGGCCTTCGAATACCTGGCCAAGCCTTTCGATGTCGATCAGGCGATCGAGATTATCCGCCGCGCTGTAGAAGAGAGCATGCGGCAGGCAACCGAGGTGGTGACGCTGGAAGAATCGCCGGAAATCATCGGCCAGGCCCCCGCCATGCAGGAAGTATTCCGTGCCATCGGCCGCCTCAGCCGCTCACATGCCACGGTGCTGATCAATGGCGAATCCGGTACCGGCAAGGAACTGGTTGCCAGCGCACTGCATCGCCACAGCCCGCGCGCAGAAAAACCTTTCATCGCCATCAACACTGCCGCCATCCCCAAAGACTTGCTGGAATCCGAACTGTTCGGTCATGAACGCGGCGCGTTCACCGGTGCCCAAGCAGCAAGACGCGGCCGTTTCGAACAGGCCGATGGCGGCACTTTGTTTCTTGATGAAATCGGCGATATGCCCTCCGACCTGCAGACACGTTTGTTGCGCGTGTTATGTGACGGCCAGTTCTACCGCGTCGGTGGTCACCAGCCAGTCAAAGTCAATGTGCGCATCATCGCCGCCACCCACCAGGACCTGGAAGAGCGAGTGAAACTGGGACTATTCCGTGAAGACCTGTTCCATCGCCTTAATGTGATACGTCTGCGCTTGCCACCACTGCGTGAGCGCCGTGAGGACATCCCCCTGCTGGTCAAACATTTCCTGCAACAAAGCGCGCAGGAACTGGGCGTAGATACCAAAATTCCGTCAGCAGCAACACTCACTTACCTTACCAACATGAACTGGAGCGGAAACGTCCGCCAACTGGAAAATATCTGCCACTGGCTCACCGTCATGGCCCCTGGGCAAAATATCGATGTGGCTGACTTGCCGCCAGAACTGAAGGAAGATTCCGCAAAACCACAAACAACCAGCAACTGGCGCGAAGCCTTGGCGCTGGATGTGATTGACGCGTTGAATCGCGGAGAACAGGAGATCCTCGATAACCGGGCCAAGGATTTCGAACGCATTCTCATCACCAAGGCCTTGCAGCACACCGGCGGACGCCGCATCGAAGCCGCACATCAGCTTGGCATCGGCCGCAATACACTGACCAGAAAGATTCAGGAACTGGGGATAGACGAGTAACTCCCGCCACTCCTTAACACAGAGTCTATTTATCCAAGCCATGGATGGGCAGGCTTGCTTCAGCCCCGTAGCAAGCCTGAATATTGTTCTAGCCTTCGTATTAATTACATCTGAAGGTCATATCCCGCCGACCAGCAGTCGGGTTCTCCTCCTTGCTGATAACACTATAACCATTAGTGCAAGTCTTCATGGCCTTGTTATTGCAGCTTGCCCAATCTTCAACCATGCCGCTGCAAGTCGTGAAATAAATCGGCTCTTTCACATCGATTCTTTTTACCGGCTGCAGCTCACCCCGCTGCAGTTGCGCACAAGCTGACAAAGACAACACCAAAACAGCGATCAATAATTTCATTTGTTTTCCATTCCACAAAAATAAAAACGGCACCCGAAGGTGCCGTTTCAGCTTTCAAGTCAACTAAGAATAATCTTAGAAGAACAGGATAGCGCCCAGAGCGATAGTCTTGGCATCGCCGTTTGCACCACGTACGTTACCGATATTGTCGTAGTCAGTATCGGTGTACTCAGCCACCAGATTCAGGCTCTTGGTCAGAGGGTGATAAGCACCGATGATCCAGGACTCGTTCTCGTAGTCACCTGTACCACCGAAGTTACCACCTTTTTCAACTTCACTTTGACCCCAGGACAGACCCAGCTTGGTACCGACACCTGGAATAGTGTATGTACCTTGTACATAACCACCATTGACATCTTGATCGTTTGCATTGATAAGCAAGCCAGAAAGCGGCAGATTAGCAGAAGCAACGACTGATGAGCCCAAGCCTTGGCCATCATAGTAGTAACCGACCAGACCGAAGCCAGCTACGCTGACCTTACCGCCGATTTCCCAAGCGTGTGCACGCTCTTCATCATGCGCTACACCGAAAGCACCGTTGTCAGTCTTCTGAGTCAGGTAACCGCCCCAGACCTTACCAGCGTAGTCACCGGCCCACTCGTAAGAAACCTTACCGTCGAAGCCGAGGTCGCTGTTGTCAGTGTTGCCCCATGGTTGACGAGCAGCAACTGCGAAGCTGAAGCCGTTCCAATTTGGAGACATGTAAGCGATTTGACCGACCCAGTCAGCATACAGGTAACCGGAACCGATACGGCCCAGTGTGGAGTTACCGTTACCGCCAGCACCAGTACCAACACCCAGCAGAGTCATGTCAGACAAGATAGCATCGGAACCGAACACGCCCAAATCACGACCCATCTTGATGGTACCCCAGGAGGCATCACCAAAAGTCATGTAAGCTTGACGAATGTTCAGGCTGTTACCGCCTGCGCCATTTGCGCCAAACACATTGGCTGTACCACCGCCATCTGTGCTGTCAACGCCTGTGAAGAATGTGAACTGGAACGCGATGTCCAAGTCGTTTTGACGTGTCTTACCACCTACACCCAGAGCAGCTGGCAGCAGACCAGTGCTGATAGTGTTGGAGTTTTCAGAGCCTGGTGCACCGTCAACGTTAGTGTCCAAATCGCCACCGTAACGTGTGTTGGTGTAGTAAGCGTTTACGTTACCACCGATGTCGATGGTCCAGTCGCCTGCTGGAATGGTGATACCAGCGTTGGCGGCTGTAGCGCCGAATGCCATAACGGCACCAGCAACTGCCATACCTAATTTCTTATTCATAACTATCTCCTGTTGCGTTTAATTTGCTGTTATCCAGCCTGTTTTCACAAACCCGATAACAGAGTTCGCGAACTCCCCTTGCGGAAAGGTGTAACTAGTATGCCAAAGCCGAAGCGCGCATCGCAACAAAATGCTGTGTTTTTGTGACACTTTTTGGTGCATTGTTGTTTTTCTGCAACACATTCTGTTACAAATGCAGAACCGGCCAAGTCAGTGGTTAGAAAATGATATTCAAATAAATCTCTTATATTGTTTTATTGATGTAATTAATAAAGCTTAGAGAGACTGTTCCTCAATGGCAAACAGTCTGCGGTATTCTCGAATCGCAAACCGGTCCGTCATGCCGGCGATGTAATCTGCCACCGCGCGCGGCTGATCATTTTCTGCATATACGCGGAATTCATCTGGTAGCAGGCCTGGATCTTCAATGAAGACATTGAACAATTCACGGATAATGAGACGTGCCTTGGCGCTCATGCGGTTGACGCGGTAATGCTGATAGAGACGGCTGCGCAGGAAACGCTTCAACTCCAGCTGCTGTTTTTGCATCTGCTCACTGAAGGTTATCAATGGAGGATGTTGCCGCACTTCATCCACACTCTGCGGGTTGGCAGCTGCAATCAACTGGCTGCTGTGCTGACAGAGATCGACCACCTGCGCATTGATCATGCGGCGCACGGTCTCATGAATCAGCCTTCGCCCATCCAGCGCAGGGTAAAGCTTTCTTACCAGTTGCAGGTGCTCGGCGAAAATCTGCACCTCGGATAACTGTTCCAGCGTTATCAGGCCCGAGCGCAAGCCGTCATCGACATCATGGTTGTTGTAGGCGATCTCGTCAGCGAGGTTGGTGACTTGCGCCTCCAATGAGGGCTGCTGCTTTTGCAGGAATCGCTCGCCGACTTCGCCAAGCTGCCGGGCATTCTTGACGGAACAATGCTTGAGGATACCTTCGCGCATCTCGAAGCTGAGATTGAGACCGTCAAATTCGGCGTAACGCTGCTCAAGGTAATCGACTACTCGCAGAGACTGCAGGTTGTGCTCAAAGCCGCCGTGAGCCTTCATGCAGTCGTTGAGTGCATCCTGCCCGGCGTGTCCGAAGGGGGTATGGCCAAGGTCGTGCGCCAGCGCGATGCCTTCGACCAGATCTTCCTGCAGCCTCAGATTGCGGGCGATGGCCCGGGCGATCTGCGCGACTTCCAGACTGTGGGTCAGCCGCGTACGAAAGAGATCACCCTCGTGATTGACGAAAACCTGGGTTTTGTATTCCAGCCGACGAAAAGCACTGGAATGGATTATGCGGTCACGGTCACGCTGGAACTGGTTGCGGCCATAGGGCGCTGGCTCGTCATGTGCACGGCCGCGGCTCAGTTCCGGATTGGCGGCATAGATGGCGAGCTCAGCCATGCGCGGTCAAGGCCAGGGTCTGTTTCAGCAGACCGGCATCATAGTCGCTGGTCAGCACCGAGTTGCCTATGCCTTGCTGCAAAACCAAACGAATCTTGCCGTCAACCACTTTCTTGTCCAGCCCCATGAGGTCGAGGTAGCGCTCGACACCCAAGTCAGGCGCATCGACCGGCAGCCTGGCGGCGACGAACAGACTGCGAATACGCGTAACTTCGGCATCACTGAGCCAGCCAAGGCGGCGTGAAAGATCGGCCGCCAACATGGTACCGGCAGCAACCGCCTCGCCATGCAACCAGACGCCATAGCCCATGGCGTTCTCGATCGCATGACCGAAGGTGTGGCCCAGATTGAGCAGGGCACGCTCGCCGCTTTCCCGCTCATCGGCAGCCACAACTTCCGCCTTGTTCTGGCAGGAGCGATAGATGGCATAACTCATCGCAGCAGGCTCAAGCGCATTGAGTTGATCAATGTTGCGCTCTATCCACTCAAAAAAATCATAATCGCGAATCAGGCCGTATTTGATGACTTCCGCCATACCTGCAGCCAATTCCGCCTGCGGCAAAGTGTTCAGCGTCGCGATATCTGCCAGCACCACTTGCGGCTGGTAGAAAGCACCGATCATGTTCTTGCCCAACGGATGATTGATACCGGTCTTTCCACCCACCGATGAATCCACCTGCGACAGCAGCGTGGTCGGCACCTGGATGAACGGTACACCGCGCAAATAGGTCGCTGCAGCATAACCAGTCAGGTCGCCAATAACGCCGCCGCCCAGCGCAATCAGCGTCGTCGTCCGTTCACAACGGTTCTGCAACAGGGCATCATAGATCTGATTAAGCGTATCGCTGTTCTTGTAAGCCTCTCCATCTGGCAGGATGACGGGAATCACACTGACGCCTGCATCCCTCAATGGCTGCGCGATCACCTCAAGATACAAGGGGGCAACAGTGGTATTCGTGACAATAGCTACCTGCTTGCGCTTGAGATGCGGCAGGATGAGTTCCGGCTGCGCCAGAAGATTGGTGCCTATATGGATCGGATAACTTCTGTCACCGAGTGCTACATTAAGAGTCTGCATTTTGTATGTGGCTTTGCCTGTAATTGCTGTGCGGTTTATGGCTATTTTTGTTCGTTGGATTGAACCTCTTGCCGATCTTGAAGCGGAAGCTGGCTCAACCTCTTTTCTATCTCATGGACGATACTGCCGACTGCCTGCCCGCCTGTGTCAACAATGACCGTCGCCACTTCCTGATAGAGCGGATCTCTCTGTTCGAACAATTGCTCGAGTTTCTGCCGGGGATTGTCAGTTTGCAATAAAGGCCGGTTTTTGTCATTGCGCGTTCTTTGCCACAGCTCATTTACATTGGCGCGCAGATAAACCACCGTACCGTTGCGTTTCAGTACCTCGCGATTTTCCGGCAACAACACTGCTCCACCTCCGGTAGCCAGCACGATATTGTCCGTGTGGGCCAGTTCGTCAATGACAGCAGCTTCACGCCGACGGAAGCCGGCCTCGCCCTCCAATTCGAAAATCAAAGGAATGTTGACGCCGGTCCGACGCTCGATCTCGTGATCCGAGTCGTAGAACTCCTTGTTGAGATGCTTGGCAACCAGACGGCCAACCGTGGTTTTACCCGCCCCCATCAAGCCCACGAAAAATATGTTTCCCACAATAAAAAATACCTGCCAGTAGATGACAGGTATTTTAAGGGATTAATGCCTTGCTGTCAGATTATGACTATAAGGCATGACGCCATGCGTATCCTGCTAGCGCAAGCTCAGATTTTCATCCAGAACTCTAGGCGTAATGAAGATGAGCAGTTCGGTTTTTTCATCTGTCCGGTTAGTACGTTTGAACAGATGCCCAAGTACCGGCAGATTGCCGAAGAATGGCACCTTGTCCACATCATTCCGCTGGGTTTGCTCATAGATACCACCAAGCACTGCGGTTTCACCATTGGCCACCAGCACCTGAGTTTCCACACGCTGAGTCTCGATTGATGGCACGCCCGCAAA
>PHCM01000046.1 GCA_002842255.1 Betaproteobacteria bacterium HGW-Betaproteobacteria-2
GCTGGCCTGTTTTGACCGGTTCGCGACGCTGGACCAGTGGTTGCGTGAACATGCCTGAAAATATACGCGTCATCTGTCGCAGCGAGGACGTGCAGGAAAGGGCGCAAGGTTTGCGTTTTCAACTGCCTGAGCACGGTGAACGCGCCACCGGCTTTATCGTGCGCTACAATGGCAAGCTGCAGGCTTATGTAAATCGCTGTGCGCATCTGCCGGTGGAACTGGATTGGAACGAGGGTGATTTTTTCAATGTCACCCGGGAATATTTGATCTGTGCCACACACGGAGCTCATTATCAGCCTGAAACAGGCGAGTGTGTGATGGGGCCGTGCAAGGGCAGCGGCTTGCAGAAGATCGCGGTGCTGGAGCGCGACGGTGAAGTGTTGATACAACTGGATTCTATTTAATTAGGAATGTTTGAACATGGTGGATTATTCGAATAATGGCCCCGACTGGGAACGCAAGACCCTGGAAAAACTTGCCTTCGCGGCGGTAGACGAACAGCGTCGTTCGCGCCGCTGGGGGTGTTTTTCAAGTCACTGACCTTTCTTTATCTGATTGTCTTGTTATTGATTGGTATGGACTGGATCGGCAAGGATGCCGTCGCCAAGCTGAACCATACTGCACTGATCGACATCCAGGGCATTATCGGCGCCGGTGCCGATGTCGATGCCGAGTCGGTGGTTTCCAGTCTGCAGGCAGCGTTCGAAAACAAGCGCACCAAGGGTCTGATTCTGCGTATCAACAGTCCGGGCGGTAGTCCGGTGCAGTCCGGCATCATCAATGACGAGATCAAGCGCCTGCGTGCATTGCATCCGGAAGTGCCGGTTTATGCTGTGGTCGAGGATATCTGTGCCTCTGGCGGATATTACATTGCAGCGGCGGCAGATGAGATCTATGTCGACAAGGCCAGTATCGTGGGTTCGATCGGTGTGCTGATGGACGGTTTCGGTTTTACCGGAACGATGGAAAAGCTGGGCGTGGAACGCCGTTTGCTGACGGCCGGTGAAAACAAGGCGATTCTGGACCCATTCTCTCCGCCCAACGAACAACATCAGCAATTTGCACAGAACATGCTGGATGAAATTCATCAGCAGTTCATTGGCATCGTGCGTGAAGGTCGCGGTGAACGCCTGAAGGAAACACCGGAGACTTTTAGCGGACTTTTCTGGACCGGTGAGGCAAGTATCAAGATGGGTTTGGCTGATGGTTTGGGTAGTTCGGAATATGTCGCACGTGAAGTGATCAAGGAAGAACGCATTGTGGATTTCACTGTGCGTGAAGATTTTGCTTCGCGTTTTGCCAAGCGTCTGGGCGCTACGATGGCAAACCAGATTTCGCTGGGCAATTTGCGTCTGCAGTAAACCCGTAGCAAATAAAAAGCCCCGGTTGTTTTAGCAACCGGGGCTTTTTTATGGCTTGCGTTAATCAGCGTTCATTCGTTATTTGGAATGAATGTAATTGATCAGGCCGTTGGTCGAGCTGTCCAGTTCGGTCGCCGAAGTCTTTGCCAGCAGTTGCGGCAGGATGCCTTGCGCCAGCTGCTTGCCGAACTCCACGCCCCACTGGTCGAAGGAGTTGATGTGCCAGATGATGCCTTGGGTAAATATCTTGTGCTCATAGAGCGCAATCAGCTTGCCCAGGGTTCTCGGGGTCAGTTTATCGAACAGGATGCTGTTGGTCGGGCGGTTGCCGCCGAACACACGGTGCGGCAGCACGGTGCGGATCTCGTCGTCGCTGAGGCCCTGGGATTCCATTTCGTGCTTCACTTCCAGCGGGGTCTTGCCCTGCATCAGTGCCTTGGTCTGTGCCAGCATGTTGGCCAGCAGAATCTTGTGATGCTCGTCACCATTCTCGCCGACGGCATAATGGCTCTTGATCGGCATCAGGAAGTCGCACGGAATCAGCTTGTTGCCCTGATGGATCAGTTGATAGAAAGCATGCTGGCCGTTGGTGCCGGCTTCACCCCAGACGATAGGGCCGCTGCTGTAGCTGATCTTCTTGCCTTCGCGGTCGACGAATTTGCCGTTGCTTTCCATATCGGCTTGCTGCAGGTAGGCAGTGAAGCGCGACAGGCCCTGGTCGTAAGGCAGGATGGCGTGTGTTTCGGTATTGAAGAAGTTGTTATACCAGGCACCGATCAGGCCCATGATTACCGGCATGTTCTGTTCCAGTGGCGTGGTGCGGAAATGGTTGTCCATTTCGTGACCGCCGGTCAGCATCTCCTCGAAGTTGTCCATGCCGATGTAGAGCGCGATGGACAGGCCGATGGCGGACCACAATGAATAGCGGCCGCCGACCCAGTCCCAGAATTCGAACATGTTGGCGGTATCGATACCAAAATCCTTGACCGCCTTGGCATTGGTGGAAAGTGCCACGAAGTGCATGGAGACATCTTCAGGCTTGCTCGCACGTTCCAGGAACCAGGCGCGCGCAGAGCGGGCATTGGTCATGGTTTCCTGTGTGGTGAAGGTCTTCGATGCCACGATGAAGAGGGTGGTTTCCGGATTGCAGACTTCCAGTGTCCTGGCCAGATGCGCGCCGTCGACGTTGGCGACGAAGTGTGCATTGATATCAGAGGCATAGGGCTTGAGTGCATTGCAGGCCATCAAGGGGCCGAGGTCGGAGCCACCGATGCCGATGTTGACGACATCGGTAATTTTCTTGCCGGTAAAACCTTTCCAGCCGCCATTGCGCACGCGTTCACTGAAATCGCGCATCTGTGCGAGTACGCGATTGACGTCGGGCATGACATCCTTGCCATCGACGTAGACCGGGGTGTTGCTGCGGTTGCGCAGGGCGGTATGCAATACGGCACGATGTTCGGAGAAATTGATTTTTTCGCCGGCGAACATCTTGTCGCGCATGCCTTCCAGATTCATGTCACGTGCCAGCTGGAACAGCAGGGAGAGCGTCTTGTCGGTGATGCGGTTCTTTGAATAGTCCAGCAGCATGTCGCCGACTTGCAACGAATATTTCTGGAAGCGTTCCGGTTCTTTATCAAACATATCCCGCATGTGCAGCGGGAAGATTTCTTTCTGATGTTCGGCTAGGGCTTGCCAGACAGGAAAATTGGTAGGGTTTGTCATTAGTGTGTGATTATTTAATTGATTTTTTTAAGTGAATAAGATCCGAATCGGCCGTTATTTTAACTTAAAAATGACCCCGGCTAAAGGCGGCAAGGTCACAACAATGGATTGTGGATGATGCATCCAGGGGGTCGGTTCGGTGTCGACGCCGGCGCCATTGCCCTGGTTGCTGCCAGAGTAACAGGCTGCATCACTGTTGAATATTTCCGCATAGTGTCCGGCTGCAGGCACCCCCAGTCGATAGGATTCGCGCAGGACCGGGGTGAAGTTCAGTATCACCAGTACAAAGCTGCCATCGCGGGCTTTGCGCATATAGCTGATGACGGATTGGTCTGAGTCATAGCAATCGACCCATTCGAAACCTTGCGGCTCGAAGTCCAGCTCATAGAGTGCCTTGTCGTTGCGATACAGATGATTCAGGTCCCTGGACACCAACTGCACGCCCTGGTGCCAATGGGTGTCGAGCAGATGCCAGTCCAGGCTGGCGTTGACGTTCCATTCACGACCCTGGCCGAATTCATTGCCCATAAAATTGAGCTTCTTGCCCGGCGTCGTCATCTGATAGGTCAGCAGCAGGCGCAGATTGGCGAATTTTTGCCAGGTGTCGCCCGGCATTTTGTCCAGCAGGGAGCGTTTGCCATGCACGACCTCGTCATGCGAGAAGGGCAGCACGAAGTTCTCGCTGTAGGCATAGAGCTGGCCAAAGGTCAGTTTGTCGTGATGATAGCGGCGGTGAATCGGGTCTTCTGCAATGTAGCTCAGCGTGTCGTTCATCCAGCCCATGTTCCATTTCATGGAGAAACCCAGCCCGCCCAGATAGACCGGGCGCGAGATCATGGGCCAGGCGGTGGACTCCTCGGCGATGGTCAGTGCGCCGGGGAAATCCTCATGCGCCATGACGTTCAGCTGTTTGAGAAACTCGATGGCATCCAGGTTCTCGCGGCCGCCGTACTGGTTGGGCAGCCATTCGCCGTGCTTGCGTGCGTAATCCAGATAGAGCATGGAGGCGACAGCGTCGACACGCAGGCCGTCGATATGGAATTCGCTCATCCAGTAATAGGCATTGGCCAGGAGGAAATTGCGAACTTCATTGCGACCGTAATTGAAGACATAGGTGCCCCATTCCTGGTGTTCACCCAGGCGTGGATCTTCGTGTTCATAGAGTGCGGTGCCGTCGAAGCGGGCCAGTGCCCAGTCATCCTTGGGAAAGTGGCCGGGTACCCAATCGAGGATGACGCCGATATCGGCCTGATGGCAGGCATCGACAAAAAAGCGCAGGTCGTCCGGCGTGCCGAAACGGTTGGTGACGCCGAAATAGCCGGTGGTCTGATAACCCCAGGATTCATTCAATGGATGTTCGGAGACTGGCAGCAATTCGATATGGGTATAGCCCATTTCCTTGACGTAAGGAATCAGTTCAGCCGCGAGTTCACGGTAATTGAGAAAGTAGCCCTGCGCATTGCGCTTCCATGAGCCGAGGTGCATTTCATAGAAATTGAAAGGCGTATGCAGCCAGTCGACGGTGGACCGCTTCTGTATCCACTCCTTGTCCTGCCAGGTGTGCTGTGTCAATGATGTGACCTTGGCAGCAGTGCCCGGTCTTTGCTCGAAGCTGAAACCGTAGGGGTCAGTCTTGACATGAATGTGGCCGCTGTCGCGATTGCGGATCTCGAACTTGTAGAGTTCGCCGACGCTCAGGCCGGGAATGAATATCTCCCAGATGCCGCTGGAACCGTGTACCCGCATCGGGTGGATACGACCGTCCCACTGGTTGAAGTTGCCGATAACGCTGACGCGCTCTGCATTGGGTGCCCAGACAGTAAAGCGAACCCCGTCGATTCCATGCTGGGCGATCAGGTGAGCGCCCATAGTCTGGTGCGCCTGCAGCAGGCGGCCTTGACCAAACAGGTATACCTCGTCGCTGCTCAGGCTGGAAGGGAAAGTGTAGGGGTCGTGTTGTTCATGGCTGGAGCCATTGGCTTCAATGCGTAGCAGACAGGGCCTGACCAGCCCGTCTCCATGCCATTCGAACATGCCGTTGGCGTGCATGCGCGTGAGCGGGTCCCAGCCTTCAGCGGTTTTTAGCCAGACGCGCTCCGCATAAGGCAGGAAGGTTCGGAAGACTTGTTTGGTCGTTTCGCCCTTGGGTGCGTCATGCAGTCCAAGATAAGCGAAGGGATCGTGATGTCTGGCATCAAGAATGAGTTGCTGTTGGATGTCTTGCTTGGGCTTGGCCAAAGTTCTTCTCTTTAAATTTTTGATAATTTCCGGCTACCGCTCGATTCTACTAGATTCTCGTCAAAAATCGCGCCTATAATGGCTTCAAGGACGTAGATAAAGGCGGAACAGCCTGTTACTGCGGCTTCTTTGGCGTTCGCCAATGCCAAACTATAAATCAGGAGAGTTCAAAATGCAGCAGGATTTAACTTCTTCCCGTTTCATAAGCGCACTAACAAAAAACACGGTGGCCCTGATCCTTGCGGGTGGCAGAGGCAGCCGGCTGAAAGACCTGACCAATTGGCGAGCCAAACCTGCAGTTCCGTTTGGCGGCAAGTTTCGCATTGTGGATTTTCCTCTTTCCAACTGCATCAATTCCGGTATCCGCCGCGTGGGCGTTGTTACCCAGTACAAATCGCATAGCCTGATCCAGCATATCCAGCGCGGCTGGGGCTTTCTGCGCGGCGAATTCAACGAGTTCGTCGAGCTGTTGCCGGCGCAGCAACGTATTGAAGAGGAGTGGTACAAGGGTACGGCCGACGCCGTATTCCAGAATCTCGATATTCTGCGCATGATGACGCCGGAGTATGTGCTGATACTGGCCGGTGACCATATCTACAAGATGGATTATGGTCAGATGCTGGCCGACCATGTCCGTAACAAGGCTGACATGACTATTGCCTGCATCAATGTGCCGATCGAGGAAGCCAAGGCTTTCGGTGTGCTCAAGGTGGACGAGAATTCGCGCGTCGTTGATTTCAAGGAGAAATCCCCCAATCCCGATCCCTTGCCGGATGATCCGACCCAGGCTTTCGCCAGTATGGGTATATATGTGTTCAATGCCTCGTTTTTGTACGAGCAGCTGATTCGCGATGCGGATGACCGCAATTCCACGCACGATTTCGGGCACGACATCATCCCTTATATGATCAAAAAATACCGGGTCTATTCCCACAGATTCACCGACAGTTGCGTCGGTGCAGCCAATGGCAACTACTACTGGCGCGATGTTGGTACGGTAGATGCTTACTGGGAAGCTAATATGGAACTGACCAAAGTGGTGCCCGAATTGAATCTTTATGATCATACCTGGCCGATCTGGACGCATCAGGAACAATTGCCGCCGTGCAAGTTCGTATTCAATGATGAGGGGCGTTGCGGTGGCGCGACGGATTCGCTGGTTTCTGGCGGCTGCCTGATCAGTGGTACCAAGGTGCACAATTCCGTGCTGTTCTCGGATGTGCGTGTACACAGTTACAGCCAGATCGATGGTGCAGTCCTGCTGCCCAAGGTGGAAGTCGGACGCAATGTGGTGTTGAAGAACGTCATCGTAGACAAGGCGACCCGCATTCCGGAAGGCATGCAGATCGGTGTCAATCCGGAGGAGGACCGCAAGCGCTTCCATGTGTCGCCCAACGGTATCACTCTGGTGACCTCGGAAATGCTGGGGCAGGGAATACATTACGCACGATAGTTGCAGCATGCGCCTCAGGGGGCATCAACGGTTTTTTTGGAAATAAAGGTTTTACCAATGCCTGCGTCATCCAAGCTTTATCTCAATCTCTATTGGCACATGCACCAGCCGGATTATCGAGACAGTATTACCGGCGAATACGTCCTGCCATGGACTTATCTGCACGCGCTGAAGGATTACACCGATATGGCCCACCATCTCGAATCCATTCCTGCTGCGCGCGTGACTTTCAATTTTGTACCTGTTCTGCTCGATCAGCTGGAAGACTACGCAGAACAGTTCAGGACGGGCGAGATACGCGATCCATTACTGGCACTTTTGGCAGAGAAGGATCTTAACAATCTGTCTGACGCTCGCTGCGAGCTGATCATCCAGAGCTGTTTCAAGAGCCATCATGAAAAGATGTTGTCACCGTTCACGCATTACCAGCGGCTATACAATATCTTCAAGACGCTGGAATCCGAGAGTGTGACGCCTTTCAATTATCTGTCCGCACAGTACAAGGCCGATCTTCTGGTCTGGTATCACCTGGCCTGGACCGGTGAGAGTATCCGCCGTGAAAACAAATTGGTGCAAAGCCTGATGGCCAAGGGTTTCCAGTTCACACTGGATGACCGCCTGAAACTGTTCAAGCTGATTGGAGAACTGATCACCGGGCTGATTCCGCGCTACAAGAAGCTGCAGAAGAAAGGCCAGATCGAGATTTCCTCAACCCCGCACTACCATCCGATCCTGCCTTTGTTACTGGACTTCAGGGCGACACGCGATGCCATGCCGTATGCGCCCTTGCCGCGTAACAGCATGTATCCGGGCGGGCGGTTGCGGGCGGAAGCGCATATCACACAGGCGCAGGAATCGCATGTCAGGAGATTTGGTGAAAAGCCGGTGGGCATGTGGCCGGCGGAGGGCGGCGTCTCTCATGCGGCGTTATCTCTGTTGGCTCAGCACGACGTGAAATGGGCGGCGACAGGGGAAGGTGTGCTGGCCAACAGCCTGTACAAATCCTATCAAACCTCCGATCTGCCACCGCGCGCGGAATATCTCTACAAGCCTTACCGGGTCACCGATGGCATCAAGGATATTTCCTGTTTTTTTCGCGATGACCTGCTCTCCGACAAGATCGGTTTCGAGTATTCCAAGCTGCATTCAAATGACGCAGTTCGGGATTTCATCAGCGCGCTTGAGCATATCCAGAAATCCACGCCCAAGGGCGAGCATCGTGTGGTCAGCGTCATCCTCGACGGCGAGAATGCCTGGGAGTATTACCCTTATAACGGCTATTACTTCCTGAGTGAACTGTATCAGGCTCTGTCTGCGCATCCCCATATCGAGATGACGACCTTCAGCGACATTCTCAACAAGTGCAAAGAGGGAACGGTCAGCTCCGGCGATCTGCCAACGGTAGCCGCCGGTAGCTGGGTTTATGGCAGTTTCAGCACATGGATCGGTTCGCCAGAGAAGAACTTCGGCTGGGATCTGCTGTGCGATGCCAAAAAGGTATATGACAAGGTGATGCAGTCGAGTCTGCTTGGCCCTGAGGAGCAGGCTGCATGCGAACGTCAATTGGCGATATGCGAGGGTTCTGACTGGTTCTGGTGGTTCGGCGACTACAACTCGGCTGTGAGCGTGGACAGTTTCGACCGGCTCTATCGCCGTAATCTCGGCAATCTTTATCATCTGCTGAAGCAGCCTGTTCCCGGTATCCTCAACAAGCCGATCAGCGTCGGCAGTGGCGACCCGGACATGGGTGGAACCATGCGCCGAGGCCAGGAAGTATAGGCCGGAAATATAAAAATGGATTTTTCATCAACATTCTGCGAGGAGCAGAGTCGTGGTTAAAACAGTCGCTTTGTTGTTAGGGGTGCATGCACATCAACCCGTAGGTAATTTCGAGTCAGTGCTGGACGATGCGCATGTTCGTTGTTATGGGCCGTTTTTACGTGTGCTGCATCAGTATCCGGATTTCAAGTTCGCTATCCACCTCAGCGGCTGGCTGCTTGAGTACATGATGAAACACTTTCCGGAGGATATGGCTTTACTGAAGGAGATGGTGGCACGCGAGCAGGCGGAACTGTTCGGTGCCGGTTTCACCGAGC
>PHCM01000047.1 GCA_002842255.1 Betaproteobacteria bacterium HGW-Betaproteobacteria-2
CGGATATCAGGGCAAATCTCGATTTGGCTGTTCAGTTCGGCTTTAGCCTCTTCCAGGCTCAGGCCGTTGCGATACAAGGTTTTGTAAGCACGCTTGATCTGCGCGATGGTCTCCGGGGAGAAGCCACGCCTCTTCAGGCCTTCGCTATTGATACCGTGCGGTTTGGCATCATAGCCAGCCGCAGTGACATAAGGCGGGATATCCTTGAATACGACAGAGCCGACAGCGGTAATCACATGCGCCCCGATCTTGCAGAACTGGTGGATCAGGGTGAAGCCGCCAAGTATGGCGTAGTCGTGCATGTCCACATGGCCGGCCAGCGATGAGTTGTTGGCCAGTATCGTATGATTGCCGACATCACAATCGTGAGCGATATGTACGTAGGCCATGATCCAGTTGTCATTACCGATACGGGTGACGCCCTTGTCCTGCGCTGTACCGCGGTTGAAGGTACAGAACTCACGGATGGTATTACCGTCACCGATCTCCAGCATGGTCGGTTCGCCTGCGTATTTCTTGTCCTGCGGCGCTTCGCCCAATGAGGAAAAATGGAAGATACGATTGTTGCGACCGATTGTGGTCGGACCGTTGATCACCACATGGTTACCGACCGTCGTGCCGGCGCCAATGCGTACATTGGGGCCTATGGTGGTGTAGGGGCCGACCTCGACACTGCTATCGAGCTCGGCTTTGGGGTCAATAATGGCGGTAGGATGAATACGTGGTTGCGACATACAGGCTTCTAAATGAGGGAATCAGGTGCGGAGGCTTATTCGATCGCTTTCAATATGCACATGAACTCGGCTTCGGCGACCACGGCACCATCGACAGATGCGGTACCGGAATACTTCCAGATGCCACGCAGAATGCGATCGATTTTTACGTTGAGTACCAGCTGATCTCCAGGAGATACCGGTTTTTTAAAGCGTGCCTTGTCGATACCGGCAAAGTAATAGACCGAGTCATCACTCGGTTTGCTATCCATGGTCTTGAACGAAACAATGGCTGCTGCCTGTGCCATCGCTTCGATAATCAATACGCCCGGCATCACGGGATGGTATGGAAAATGACCGGGAAAGAACGGCTCATTGATTGTGACATTCTTGATGGCCGTGATTTCCTTGCCAACTTCATATGAAATCACGCGATCCACCAGGACAAACGGATATCGATGAGGAAGGTGATTTAGTATTTCATGGATATCCATGCTGGTATCTGCTGATTCTGCCATGTTAATTCCTCAATTCTTACTTTTCTTTTTTTGTTGCATCAAATAGCGCGATTACTTGTTCCAACTGCTTTACTCTTTCTGACAACTCTCCCAGACGCCGTATGTTAGCCGCCGTTCTCAACCACTGCTCATGCGCCTGAAATGGCATCAGTGCCGTGTAGGTGTCAGGCTTGGTGAGTGAACGAGTAATCATGCTTCCGGGTGAGATCGTCACTCCGTCCGCGATATCCAGATGGCCCAGTATCATTGCTGCGCCGCCAATTTTACAGTGTTTACCTATACGGGCGCTGCCTGCAATGCCAGTGCATCCGGCAATCACGGTATGTGCACCTATCCTGCAGTTATGGCCAATCTGGATCAGGTTGTCGAGTTTGACCCCCTGCTCTATGATCGTGTCATCCAGTGCACCTCGATCTATCGTTGTATTGGCGCCAATCTCTACATCATCCTCGATGATGACCAAGCCGACCTGCGGGATCTTGACCCAGCGTCCATTCTCTTCGGCGTAACCAAATCCGTCCGCACCAATCACCGTCCCTGACGCTATGACACAATTCTTGCCGATCACACAGTCATGATAGATGACGACATTGGCGGCAATACGGCTATTGACCTCAATACTGACCCCGGATTCAATCACCGTACCTGCCCCGACCACCACATTATCCGCCAGTTTGACATTTTTGCCGATAACAACATTGGCCCCAATCGTGCAACTGGCAGCAATGCTGGCGGTTTTGTCTACGACGGCGCTTAAGGCTATGCCAGGCTCATAACGCAGTTCTGGGTTCATCAAGCTGGAAAGCCGGGCAAAATAGGCGTAGGGATTATCGGTGACAATCCTCGGCAGCATTGTAGCTTCACGGCTGGCAGGATCGACGATGATCGCGCTGGCTCTGGTAGTGCTCAGTAAGGATAGATACTTGGAATTACTGACAAAACTGATTTGCCCGGCCTGCGCATGTGCAAGTGAGGCCAGTCGGTACACCCGAATATCGGCATCACCGACCAGCTCGCCACCCAACTCGGAAACGATGTCGCCGAGTGAAAATCCATTGCTATCCACAGACTCGCAGACTCGTCAGCCTTATTTCTTGCCCAGTGCCTTCAGCACCTTGTCAGTGATATCGATTTTTTTGCTGGCAAATGCAACTCCGCCATAGACAATCAGATCATAGCCTTCAGTTTCAGCTACGGTGGTCACAGCCTTGTTGATGCGGTCCTGTAAGGTACCCAGCTCTTCATTCTTGCGCAGATTGATGTCCTCACGCAGTTCGCGCTGCTTACGCTGAAAATCGATCTTCAGATTGGAAACATCGCGCTCCTTGTTTTTGCGCTCGGTTTCGGAGATGGTCAGGCTATCCTTGTCCAGTTGCGACTCAATGTCGCGAATCTGCTTCTGCAAGCGCTCCAGCTCGGCCGTACGTGGGCTAAACTCCCGTTCCAGTTTTTTGCCGGTCTCGGCTGTCTGCGGAGCTTCCTGCAGAATCTTGTCGACCTGCACATAACCGATCTTCAGTTCTGCCGCATGGGCTTGCGTACCGTAAACAAACAAACCGGCTACCAGCATTGATTTTAAAAACTTGTTCAATTGATATCTCCTGATGTAAATCACATAATCTGATGTATTAAGTGGTTCCTAGAATTGCGATCCAAGCTGGAACTGCAATGTCTGTGTCTTGTCGCCATCCTTGTCATTTAGCGCTTTGGCAAATACCAGCTTGATCGGGCCAAAAGGCGAATACCAGCTGATGCCAAGACCGGTCGAGTAGCGCATCTCATCCATGGTGATGGATTGCTCATCCGCATAAACAGAGCCAGCATCCAGGAATGTGCTGAGGCGCAACTGCTTGTTGTCTTTCATGCCCGGTATGGGGAAATACAGCTCTGCACTACCCAACAGACGTTTTGTACCGCCGACAGCAAAGTCTTCGCCAGTCACTGGATCAATCTCGCGTGGACCGATGGAACTGGTTTCAAAGCCACGTACCGAGTTCACGCCGCCGACATAAAAATTCTTGAAGAATGGAAAATCCCGATCCCCATAACTATCAGCATACCCCATTTCACCGTTCAGCATCAAAGTGACGTTATTGCTGACCGGCCAATACCAGGAATGCTTGTATTCCAGCTTGTAATACTCCAGATCCAGCCCGGGCAAACCGATTTCTGATGAGATGCGCTGAAACACACCACTATTCGGGAATAACACATTGTCCCGCGTATCATGTGCCCAGCCCAGATTCAACATCAGACTGTTATTGCTACAGCCATTGTCGTTGACATTACCGCAATACAGCGCAAAGCGGCGTGGGCTTCTGCTATTCAACTCAACTTCAGTATTGTCGAATGTCAGACCGGCACTGACTGAGTCGCGTTCATTCAATGGCATGCCAAAACGGACGCCAACACCATAAGACGAACTCTTGTAACTGGAAATGTCCAGATCCGTTGTATCCACATCACGTCTGTAGACATCAAAGCCCCGGCTGATGCCGTCCGGCGTAAAGTAAGGATCGGTGTAGGACAGGGAATAGGTTGTATTGATATCGCCGGTATTGACCTGTGCGCTAACACGGTTACCGGTACCAAGGAAGTTGTTCTGGTTGACGGTTACACCGAATATCACGCCCTCGGAACTTGATAAACCAGCGCCGAACTGTACGCTACCTGTCGATTTCTCCGTGACATTGACATTGATATCAACCTGATCCGTCGTGCCAGGTACTGCCGGCGTTTCGACGTTCACATCCTCAAAGAACTGCAGGCGATCCAGCCGCTGTTTCGAGCGGTTGATCTTGTCGGCACCATACCAGGCAGACTCAAGCTGACGCATCTCGCGCCGTAGCACTTCATCACGGGTACGTGTATTACCTGTCAAATTGATGCGTCTGACATAAACGCGACGACCCGGATCAACAAAGAAGGTGAAGCCTACGGTGTAATTCTCCTTATCCACATTAGGCACGGCATTGACGTTGGCAAAGGCGTAACCGTCATTACCGAGGCGGTCGCTGATGGCCTTGCTGGATTCCGTCACTTTCTGGCGGTTGAAGAACTCGCCCTGTTCCAGCGAGATGAGTGCAAGCGCTTCTTCCTCGGGCAACAGGATTTCTCCGGCCATCTTGATTTCGCTCACCGTATATTTCTCACCTTCGGTGATATTGACGGTGATATAGATATCGCGCTTGTCCGGCGTGATCGAAACCTGGGTGGAATCGACATTGAATTCCAGGTAGCCCTGGTTCATGTAGAACGAGCGCAAGGCCTCGAGGTCAGCCGTAAGTTTCTGTTTGGAATACTGATCGTCCTTGCTCCACCAACTGAGCCAATTCGGCGTCGTCAACTTGAACTGTTCGAGCAGGACTTTATCTTCGAAATCACGATTGCCGACGATATTGATGTTGCGTATCCTGGAGACCGCGCCTTCCTCGATATCGAAGCGTATCGCTACGCGATTGCGCTCGAGCGGGCTGATGATGGTCTTGACCGTGGCGGCATACTTGCCCTGAGCCAGATACTGGCGCTTGATTTCCTGCTCGGCACGATCCAGCATGGCCCGGTCGAAAATCAGGCCTTCCGACAGGCCGATCTGTTTGAGGCCTTCCAGCATCTTGTCACTTGGGAAGGACTTGTTACCGTTAAAACCGATTGAAGCAATTGCCGCACGTTCCTGCACAACAACGACAAGCACATTGTTGTCTGCTTCGATGCGCACATCCTTGAAAAAGCCGGTGCCATAGAGTGCCTTGATTGCCTGGGTGGCCTTGTCATCGTCCATGGTCTCACCGACCCGGACCGGCAGATAATTGAAGATGGTACCCGGTTCGGTACGCTGAATGCCCTCGACTCGTATATCCTGCACAACGAACGGTTCGATCGCCCACGCGCTACTGACGTAGGCACTAGCAAGCAAAGGCAAGATACGGTTGAGCTTGATCCTAAATCCCATTAAGTTCAGCCTGTGAAAAATCTATTAATATCATTATAAAAAGCCAGAACCATCAACAGCCCCAGCAAGAACAACCCAACACGTTGTCCCGCTTCCATCACCGCTTCTGAAACGGGACTGCCCTTGAAAATTTCCACCATATAATACATCAAATGCCCGCCATCCAACACAGGCACGGGCAGCAGATTGAGCACACCGAGACTGATGCTGATCAACGCCAGGAATCCGATAAATGCCTTCCAGCCGATATGTGCACTTTGTCCAGCATAACTGGCGATGGTCACAGGTCCGCTGACACCCTTCCATGAAACATCGCCGGTAATCATGCTGGCCAGCATCTTCAAGCTAAAAATGGATGTGTCCCAGGTTTTGACACTGGCTTTGGCAAACGACTCCAGAGGGCCATAGCGAACATTAACCAGCCCCTCGTCCAGCAAGGCATCATCCATGCGGTTCATGGCACCGATACGACCGATCCTGACCCCCTCCTCCTGCGCACTGTCCGGTGTAATGAAGAGATCCACCATTCGACCTTCTCGCTGCAGCTTCAGTTGAAGCTCCTGTTGCGGGTGCTGTCGAACAATGGTGACAAAATGCTCCCAGTCCGTCACAGCCTCACTATTGACAGCGATTATCTCATCGCCATTCTGTAGCCCCGAGCGTGCTGCTGCCCCACCCTTGACCATTTCGCCAATAATGGCTGGAACGACGGGTTGATATGGTTTTAGTCCCAGTTTTTCGAGAAAATCAGTTTCATAATCATCACGCCCGATGCTACTCAAACTCAGCTGATGCAGTTGCGGAGTGTTGTACTGGCCCAGCGCTTCAATTTCTATAACTTCGGATTTAAGTGACTCCTGCAAAAGGACCCAGCGCACATCCTGCCAGGTGAAGGCAGTCTTGCCCGCGACCTTCTGTATGAGCTGACCCGATTCCATCCCGGCTTGCGCTGCCGGGCTGCCGGCCGGAACTTCGCCTAGTAGTGGCTTCATGCCCATGACGCCATGCATGAACAACACCCAGTAAAGAAAGACGGCGAGTAACAGATTGGCAGCCGGACCGGCTGAAACGATGGCAATGCGTTTCCACACTGATTGGCGGTTAAAAGCACGGGAAAGGTCTTCACCTGCCTCAACCGGCTCTTCACGCTCGTCCAGCATTTTGACGTAGCCGCCAAAAGGCAAGGCTGCCAGCACAAATTCAGTGCTGTCCTTGCCGAAAGTCTTTCTGATCAACGGCCGGCCAAACCCAATGGAAAAGCGCAGCACCTTGACGCCGCACCAGCGGGCCACCTGAAAATGGCCATATTCATGAATGGCAATCAACACGCTGAGCGTGAAAATAAACGCAGCGATGGTCAACATTAGCGTTCGAGCATCCAGTTTTTGGCCAGCTGACGCGCCTGCTGGTCTGCTTCAATCACAATTTCCAGAGTTTCTGCAGCTTTTGATTTCATCCGGCTCAAGACTGATTCAATCAAGACAGGAATATCGACAAAACCGATTTTCCGGTTCAAAAACGCATCGACAGCGATTTCATTGGCAGCGTTCAAAATCGTCGGCGCCGTTCCACCCATGCGAAGCGAATCAAAAGCCAAACGCAAGCACGGGAATTTGACTGTATCCGGCGCTTCGAAATCGAACCTGCCGATTTTGAATAAATCCAGACTGGACACGCCGCTCTCCAGTCTTTCCGGGAACCCAAGTGCATAAGCGATCGGAGTCCGCATGTCCGGATTGCCGAGCTGTGCCAGCACCGAACCGTCGATATATTCGACCATGGAATGAATCACGCTTTGCGGATGCACGACGACTTCGATTTGCTCGGGGCTAGCATTGAACAGCCAGTGTGCCTCGATGACCTCCAGTCCCTTGTTCATTAAAGTGGCGGAATCTATGGTGATCTTCGGCCCCATGACCCAGTTGGGATGGTTCAGCGCCTGTTCCGGTGTGACATTGTCCAAATCCGATAATGCAGCATTGCGGAACGGCCCGCCGGATGCCGTGAGCAGAATTCTGCGTATGCCCGATGTGCTCAGATCCTTGCTGCGCTTTTCCGGCATCACCTGAAATATCGCGTTATGTTCACTATCAATAGGTAGCAGGGTGGCGCCTCCCTGTTCGACCGCCTGCATGAACAAGCTGCCGGACATGACCAGGGTTTCCTTGTTCGCCAGCAGAATGCGCTTGCCGGCCTTTGCCGCGGCAATAGAGGGTTTGAGGCCGGCAGCACCGACTATCGCTGCCATGACGACGTCAACATCCGCATGAGCGCTGACGAATTCCAGCGCAGACAGGCCGCAAAGCACTTCAGTATCGCTGCCGGCTTTTTGCAGACTGGTTTTCAGGCGTTCTGCAGCAGATTCATCAAGCACGACGGCATAGCGCGGACTGTGTTCCAGACATTGTGTGTGCAGTTCCTCTGCCCTACTGTTGGCAGTCAAGGCAAAGATATTGAAGCGCTCGGGGTGACGCGCAATGACGTCCAGCGTCTGCTTGCCTATGGTGCCGGTAGCGCCGAGGATGGTGACTGAACTACGCCTAGGCATACAAGGACTCCAACACCAGATAATAAGTAGGGAAATAGATAAAGAACATGACCAGCGGCAGGCTGGAAGTCAGCCCATCAATACGATCCAGCACACCGCCATGTCCGGGCAACAGGCTGCCGCTGTCCTTAACGCCGGCTTGGCGCTTGACCAAGGATTCGAGCAGATCGCCCATGATACTGAGCACGGTAATGCCGAACAACCCGACAATGATCCAATAGGTCAATGACAGGTTGTAGCAAATAACGAGTCCGTAGACAGCAACCGCCAGCCAGGCGCCCAGCACGCCTTCCCAAGTCTTCCCCGGGCTGATCTGCGGCGCAAGTTTATGTTTGCCGAAACGTTTGCCGGAAAAATAGGCTGCGCTATCTGCGATCCAGACTGTAGCCATCACCATCAATAATAGCCATGGGCTGATGCCGCGCATGCTGACCAGCGCCAGCCAGGTCGGAAAAAGGACAATAAAACCGGTAATGGCAAGGACTACCGGCTGCCTGATATTGAAGCGTAACATGAGCCAGACTGGTGCTGCCAGCAGCCAGAACAGCGTTGCAGCCAGAATACTGTAGAACATCACCTGTGGCTGCAAGGTCAGCAAACCAATATCATCGGCCAGAACGACGATAACGCCGAACAGCATGGCCAGACTGGTATAAACATGCCGCCAGGGTTTGCCCATGCCTGACATGCCACCCCATTCCCAGAAAGCAATCGTGATGAAAGCCAGCATCAGCAATGCCCAGTACATATCCGGCAGCAGGAAAAGCGCAGCAAGAAAGCCTGCCGCAAGCGCCAATGAGGTCAGTATGCGGGTCTTAAGCATTCTTGCTGGTCTCTTTGTTTGAGGATGTTTCTGTCAGTTGCTCACTGGTGCGGCCGAATCTGCGCTCCCGGGCCTGATAAGACTTGATGGCCTGATTGAATGCTGTCTGATTGAAATCAGGCCACAAGGTGTCCGTGAAATAGAGTTCGGTATAAGCCAGTTGCCACAAGAGAAAGTTGCTGATGCGTTTTTCTCCGCCGGTGCGGATGAAGAGATCAGGTTCCGGCGCATAATGCATGGCCAGATGGGCAGCCAGGTCATCTTCAGCATAGGCACCGGACTTTTCAGGCGTCTGG
>PHCM01000048.1 GCA_002842255.1 Betaproteobacteria bacterium HGW-Betaproteobacteria-2
ATGCGCCAGTGCATCAGCGGTGCCCACCTGACGCAGCTTACGCTGGATGAGGGGCGTGGCGTCTAGCCCGCGTGCTTCCATGGTGCGCGGCACCAGTGCCATGCGTGCCAGCACATCTCCCCGGGTCTTTTCTGCCATTTCCCACAGACTGTTGTGCGCAGGGAAATCGCCATAGGCATAGCCCAGTGACTGCAGATGCGTGCTCAATAGCGAAAAATGGTAGGCCTCCTCACTCGCCACCTTGAACCAGTCTTCATAATAGGCTTGCGGCATGCCGGCGAAACGCCAGATGGCGTCCAGCGCCAGATTGATGGCATTGAATTCGATATGCGCCAGTGCATGAATCAGAATGGCCCTGCCTTCCGCTGTATTCATCGCGCGTTTCTTCACCTGCAACGGCGAGACCAGTTCCGGCCTTTGCGGCTGGCCTGGAATGTCCTGACCGGCCTCCAGTTCCGTTACCGCATCCAACTCCAGCTTCTGCGCCGGCCACACTTCAGCCAGTTGCAAAGTGCCCTGCACCTTGCGCTCGACATTGCGTTCGGCAAGCAATTGCAGCGCGATATGACGTAATTCCATACTTTCCTTCATACATTGTTTTTCCCGCAACACGCCCTAGACAAAGGTCAGCAAATCCGGACGCAGGAGCATGAGCGCACCGATAATCAGCAGCAAAACACCCCCGATCAGGTGAGAATAGCGCGAATAGTTTTTGGTGATGCCAGTGAGTTGAAGCGTCAGCATGGCACTGGCGAACACCAGCATATCATCCGCCATGAACACGAGGATATACAGCAACAGATAACCGTAATACTGCCAGGTGGGTAAGTCGTGCATGACGAGGATCTGCGTATAGACCGCCGGAATACCAGCCGAACAGACCAGTTCGACCAGATTGACGATGAATGCCAACAGCATGATGCCGGTCAATGCCAGCAGAAAGCTGCGTTCCTGCGCCAGCGTCTTGAGCTGTTGAAACACCCGCTGCCGTTTTTCGGATGCCGTGACCGGACAGACTGCATCCTTGTTGAGGAAATACTCGCGCAAATAGTAAAAACCACCAGCCAGCGCCACCAGGCCGATTATTACGCGAATGAAGAGCAGGCTGCCGAGAAACAGCAGCAGGTTGAGCCAGGCTGCCATGAACACAAAATAGACGGATGCCGAGCCGATGATGAAGGCACCGCCCAGCATCCACATGCGCATGGTGTCCTTCATGCCGAGCAGCAGGCCGATGAGAAACACCAGCGTCCACATGGCACAAGGATTGAAGCCGTCGAGCGCGCCCAGGATGATGGTCAGCATCGGCAGCGAAAGGTCACGCGGACTGATATCGCCCAGCAGGGGTATATGCATCTTCTCCGGCACCGGTGCCCTGACAGTTTCCGTCTGCTGCGGCTCGAAATCCTGTGCTATTGGCGTGACCAGGCCGGCCACCGCATCCGGACATGCCGTTTCCAGACAGGCCTCAATGCGATCACGCATCTGCTGGCCGGTCGACATGTCGGCCGCATAACCCATCCATACGTGATTACCGATAATGGTCAGGGGCACCGATGGTTCGGTAATACCCAACACGCGCACGACATCTAGAAAAAGGCTTCGGCCCTCGCCGTCGGTCGTAATCTCGAAAAGTTGCAGATCAGTGGCTGGCAGCTCTTGCTGCAAGTGCTGCAAATACTTGATTTCACGCTGACAGTGCGGGCAACCGGATACCCAGAACAAATAGACGCTGACAGACGCAGACTCCTCCCCGGCTTGAGCAACAGGCATTTGAAGCGAGCATAAAGATGCCAGCAACAGACAGCTGTATAGCAATATCGCATACCATCTACGCAACAAAACACTCGCCATCGAATCCTTGCCTGTTTTCATGGTCACAGCTCTGTCAAACCGCTCACATTGGATTAAACTGGATTTTAATTCCGGGGAGTTCATCATGCCACGAACCAGACGTACCCTGCTGCAAATATTGCTGCCCACCCTGCTGCTGTTGCTCAGTGCGTGCGCCAGCAGTCCGCGCACCATCAGCATCAGCGAAAGCGAATTGCAAAGCCGCATCACCGAAGAACTCTCGGTGCCGACAACCCTGTTACGGATTTTCGACGTCAACCTGAGCAACCCTGTCATCCGCCTGGACGGCGATGCCCAACGTCTGCATGCCCTTATCGATACCAGAATCAGCAATCCGCTGACACAAAAATCCGTGCAGGGCATGGTCGGTATCTCCGGCAAACTCGGATTTGATGCCGCCAGCAACACAGTCATGCTGAGTGAATCGAGAGTCGAAAAACTTGATATTCAGGGCATGGAACTGGATGACACACACAACGAACTGCTTAACCTGCTGGCAGCGAAACTGGGGGCTGAATTGCTCAGCAACATTCCCCTCCACACCTTCAAACCGGATGACCTGAAAATCGGCAACCGGCGTTATGTCCCCACTGATTTCAGGATTGTCGGCCACGATCTGAAAATCACACTGATGCCGCAATGAACTGCGGCTATCAACAACAAAAAAGCCACGTTTAACGTGGCCTTCTGTTTGCAGGACTGCAATGCCTAATTAACCGGCACCCAGACCAGTTCGCCGGCTTTCATGTCGGGTACAAGAATGTATTTGCCATCCGTAGTCAGCGCAATATCTGCCGCGGCCTGGAAACCTTCACGCACCAGTTTCACTTCATCATGCAGGATGCTGTAGACCTTACCGTTCTTCCAGTCACTGACGTACATGAGTCCGTTCGGGTGATGCACCAGGCCGTCACCGCCGCCCAACCCTTCTGCGAGGTCGGTCAGGATGCCGGTTTTCATATTCAGGCTGTAAAGAATGCCGGAAGCAAAATCGACAAACAGCAACACGTCACCGGAATCATCCATTAACAGACCGTTGGGTGCCAGCAACCGCTCATCCTGTGCATGGTTGATGACATTGGTAACCTGACCGTCCAGACTGATGCGATAGATGGCACCGCCCTTTTCCAGATCGCCGCTGTCGCTGACATAAAGATAATTGCCCTGCAGATCACGTTCCAGATCGTTGAGGAACTGCGGCACGGCAGGAAAGGCCTCAGACGGCACGAATACCTGCCAGTTGCCATCCGGCGCCACTTTCAGGATACGCGTCTTGTCTGCCACATAGAGGTACTCGCCGATAATGGCAAGACCTTTGGGATCATCCATGCCGGTGGCGAAAATCGACAGTTTGCCGTCCTGATCGATGACGCTGATCTGGCCGTCTCCATCCTTGCCAAATTCATTGATCTCGGAAATGAAAATCCTGCCATCACTGGCCTGAATCACGGATTCCGGCGTCTTCAGGCCGCCCATTTTCCGTTCAGTCGCACTACATGCCGCCAGACTACCTGCCATGATGCATACCCCCAATAACGAGACTGTCATCCAATTTCTTATCAGCATTACAACACCTTTCTTTTAATTGACACCCTTGATTAGATAATCGAGATCGAACAGCTTGGGCGGTGGCAGATTTGGAACAAGAGCACAGGCCCCACCGGCGTCACGATTGATTTCCCCTTCGGCAACCAGCACTTTCAGGTCAGGATCTTTCTGCATATTTGCAACGAGATTCTGCATAGCCTCCTGGTAAACAGCCTCGATCCTGGTTTGCGGAACAACATCAAGAAAACCGTGCTTCTTCGCCTCACCCAGATAGGTCGCAACAGGCTCACCACGACTGGTATAGACGCTGGCCCGTATCTCAGCATAAAAAATTGTCATGTGCGGATTGTAATAAATGCGCGGCTGTATCCAGACCAGCGATCTCGCCTCGTTGACTGCGCCGCACATGCCAACCTCACCAAACGCTTCCGCCAGCATGTTTCTGGCCAAGGGCTCGACCACTGGCCCCTGTTCGAACCAGTAATCATAATAAAAATGCCAGAGCTTGAGTGGATGCTTGTATTCATTCGGATGGATATAAATCAGCATATTGGCCGGCGTCGCCTGGCTCGTCAGCGGCAGTACCATCAGCATGACTGCAAAGGCAAGCCGTCTGAAATACGTAAGAACTGTTTTCAGGCTCATCATTTCGGCTCCTTGTAACTGATACGATAAATCAATCCGGCGCGATCATCAGACACATAAATTGCACCGTCCGGTCCGCTGACAACATCCACCGGCCTGCCCCAGGCTTCGTGCCCCTGTAGCCAGCCGGTGGCAAAGTCCACAACGTCAACCGGCTTGTTATCCCTGAACTTTACGCGCACCAGTTTATACCCGGAAGGCTCCTGCCGGTTCCAGGAGCCGTGCAAGGCGACAATGGCATCGGTGCGGTATTCCTGCGGGAACCCGGTCTTGTCGAGAAAACTGATGCCGATCGGTGTCGAGTGTGCATCGAACATGATCTCCGGACTCCGCGTCGTCTTGCAGAAATCCGCATCATCGAATTGCGGATCCGGCACCTGTTTGCCCCAGCAGTATGGCCAGCCATAATGCACGTTCGGTTCGATCAGGTTCAGATGCTCCGGCGGCAAATCGTCGTCTACCGGACCGCCCTTGCTGGCGGAACGCATATCGGAACCGTTATTGGTGGCATACATGGCACCTGTCACCGGATGCCAGGCAAAACCCTGGGAATTGCGCAGGCCTCTGGCCCAAGTCGCACTGGGCTTGTGTCTGCCTAGCGTAACAAGCGCACCGGCGGCCTTGCCATCCGCGGTATAGCGCTCTATGGTCGCCCGTGTTGGATCAGTCTCGACACAAACATTGCAACTGGAACCGATGTTCAGATACAGATATCCATCCGGCCCGAGTTTCAGGCCTTTGAGTCCATGTCCGCCGGTCGCCAAGCCAGAAATCAGCGGTATCGCACGCACGGCAGGCCACTCGCCTTGTGCGTTCCTTTCAAGTTGCAGGACTGCATCCTGATTGGCCACCAGTAATTTGCCGTCGACAAACGCCAGACCCTGCGGCGCATTCAGCTGATCAGCAACGGTGACTATCTGATCGGCTTTGCCATCCTTGTCACCATCGACCAGCATCAGCACCTGCTGGTCCATGCCTGTCGACAGGTAAAGATTGCCATCCGGGCCGAAAGCCATGAATCGCGGACCACGGAAATACTGTCCATCGGCGCCTGGAATGCTGGCGAACACCTGCAGTTTAAAACCGGCAGGCAATTTGACTGCCTCTTCCGGCCTGGATGGAACAGGCATCAGTTCGGCCATGTCGGCCAAGGCAGTTCCGGCTATCACCCAGCCTGCGGCCAGCAGCATCTGCAGCATGCGCTTGAACCATAGCATCATGGCATGCGTGCTCTGGCTCATGTCAGCACATCCGACCAGATATTCCGCGCCCAGTCATAGGCATAGCTGCCTTCCTGCTCAGAAGGTGCATCCGACACGCCGCCACCATCCGCCGGCAGCATGATCTTTTTCGCCGGATCATAGCGATAGACATGAGCCACGTGCATGGCCATGCTGTCGCTGACAAAGCTGTAGCAGGTGTTGGCGAATACCGGCAGCGGATCCGGATCGATACCGCTGAATGCTGCGACGATGGCGCTGGCACAGACCCGCGCCTGCGAAGTCGCCATGTGGGCTGATTTTGGCAGGCCTGCGGAGACAGAATCCCCGACGATATGCACATCCGGCAGAACTGCCGATTCATACGTCCGGAAATCCACTTCGCACCAGCGCTGATCCACATTGGCCACACCCAGCATCTGGGCGACCTTGCCGGCACGCTGGGGAGGAATCACGTTCAGCACATCCGCACTGACACGCTCAAATTCGGTGGCTCCTTGTCTCTGCGCCACATCGAGATCGACGATGCTGCTGTTCGGACGGTAATCGATCATACCGGCATACATCCCGGACCAGACCTTGAGAAACAGGCCTTTTTTGGAAACGATGTCCGGATTGGCATCGAGTACGATGATTTTGGCCGTCGGATTATGCTGCTTGAGATAGAAAGCGGCCTGACAGACACGCTCATATGGCCCGGGTGGGCAGCGATAAGGTGCCTTCGGGACACTGATGGCAAAGATACCGCCCTCGGGCATCGCAGCCAGTTGCTGGTGCAGGTTGACGGTCTGCGGCCCGGCTTTCCAGGCATGTGGAATCTGCAGTTGGGCCTCTTCGCTCTGCAGCATGGGCAAATCGTCATAAATGAAATCGATACCCGGCGCCAGCACCAACTTGTCATAGCGCAGTTCACCGCGTGCCGTCCTGATCTTTTTACTTGCTGCATCGACCGCAACCACGGTGTCCTTTACCCATTGGATCCCATGATTGCGTTTCAATGCTTCATAACTGAAACTCAAATCCTCGATCTGCTTGCTGCCACCCAACACCAGATTACTCAAGGGGCAGGAAATAAAGTATGGATTGGGTTCGATCACGACCGTTTCGATGCCTGCATTGCTCCAGATACGCAGGTACTTGGCAACCGCAGACCCGGCGTAACCGCCACCGATAACAACAACCCGCGGTTGATTACCGGAAGATTGTATCAGCGCCTGCGTACAACCACCGACGGAAGCCAATGCCGAAGCAGCGGCTGTCCATTTGATGAATTCGCGGCGATTGAGGGGCGTGCTGGTCATGGTTCAAGGCTTATCGGAAATGGCACGGGCTGGGAGCTCCGCCGTATGTCGCAGTTGCCTGGAAAAATGTTCGGCCAGTTCGATAATCTCTTGCTGCGTCAGGCCTTTGGCATGCCGATGCATCACGGTTGACTGACGCTCGCCCGATTTGAATGCCTGCATCTGACTGATGAAATGCTCGGCATTGAGGCCGGCCAGCACCGGCGTACCGCCGACACTGTTGCCATTGGTGCCATGGCAAGCCGCACAAGAAGAAGCCAGGACATGAGTATGTATACTCAGCCTGGCATAGGATTCATCAGCGCAGACACCGGTACTGAGCAACAGACTCAGCAGTCCTGCCAGACCGGTGTAATGCGTTTTGGTCATGAGTTACGCTTTAACAACATTCCGTCATCAGAAGCACTGTTTGTCTTGGCAGCCGTCATCCTTGACACCCAGATCCATCAGCAACTTGACCATCTCGGTTTTTCCTTCATCGCGTATTGGTCGCAGGATGGAAACATCTGCCTTCATTTTGATATTGATGTCAGCACCCTTGGCAGCCAGCAATTTGACCACTTCAGTGTGACCACCCATAGCTGCCAGATGGAAGGCTGTCAGACGGCTGATTTCATGCTGCCAGTTCAAATCGGCACCGCGTTCGATCAGCAGTTCCACCAATTTGACATGGCCCTTTTCGGCCGCAATGTGCAGGGCAGTCCAACCGAAGAAAAAGTCTTTGGGTGTAGCAATACCCTCATCCAGATACTTTTTCACCAGCTTGATATTGTTTTCGCCAAGTGCCTTGGTATATTCCATGTGCTGATCATCGGTCATGGCAAGGCTGGCAGACATGGGAAGCATCAATGCAACAGCCAGTAAAAGGGTTTTGATCATATTCATGCAGCTTTCTCCTGATTCTTGTAATAAAAATTTATTCAACAAACTTCCTGGCGTTTCGGAACATTTGTATCCACGGCCCATCTTCACCCCAGCCTTGCGGATGCCATGAATGCTGAACGGTCCGGAACACGCGTTCCGGATGTGGCATCATAATGGTAAATCGCCCGTCTGTCGTGGTCAGGCCAGTAATACCTTGTGGTGAGCCGTTGGGGTTGAACGGATAGACTTCCGTCGCCCTGCCGGCATTATCCACGTAGCGCATACTGACCAGTTTGTCCCTGACCACATCATGGACAGCATCCATACCGGAAAATTCCGCATAACCTTCACCATGCGCGACCGCGATCGGCATCCGGCTACCGGCCATACCCTTGAAAAACAGTGACGGCGATTCCATGATCTCCACCATGGCAAAGCGCGCCTCGAACTGTTCGGAGCGGTTGCGCACGAAATGCGGCCAGTGTTCCGCACCCGGGATGATGCTGTGCAGGTTGCTCATCATCTGGCAGCCGTTGCATACACCCAGCGCGAAGGAGTCCTGCCGGCTGAAGAAAGCGGAGAACTCATCACGTGCACGCGCGTTGAACAGGATGGACTTGGCCCAGCCTTCACCTGCACCCAGGACGTCACCGTATGAGAAGCCGCCGCAGGCCACCAGTCCATGAAAATCCTTCAGCGATACGCGGCCACTGATAATGTCGCTCATGTGCACGTCATGCGATTCAAAACCGGCGCGATTGAAAGCGGCTGCCATCTCGACCTGACCGTTGACGCCCTGCTCGCGCAGAATGGCCATTTTCGGCTTGGCTGCCGTTGAAACATAGGGCGCTTCGACGTGATGGGCGAGATCGAAAGTCAGATGCGCATGCAGCCCCGGATCATTCACATCCAGAATGCGATCATATTCCTGCTGCGCGCAGAGCGGATTGTCACGCAGTTTCTGCATCTGATAAGTGGTTTCCGACCACATGCGATGCAGGTCGGTACGCAACTCGGCGAACTCGACTTCGCCCAGGCGGCGGATGATGAAACCGTGGTTGTCGGTCACCACCTTGCCGATCACATGCACGCAATCGCCGAGGACTTCCCGTAAAGCTTCGCGTATCGCTTCCGCCTCGGCCACCTCAACCTGAATCACCGCGCCCAGTTCCTCATTGAACAACACATCCAGCGTATTGCCTTGCAAACCGCTGATATCGATATCCAGACCGCAGCGTCCGGCGAACGCCATTTCGGCCAGCGTAACGAACAGGCCGCCGTCGGAGCGGTCGTGATAGGCCAACAGTTTGCCGTCTGCATTGAGGTTCTGGATGGCGGCGAAGAACACCTTGAAACGTGCCGGATCATCCAGGTCCGGCGCACGATTGTCGGTCGCCGCATAAACTTGGGCCAG
>PHCM01000049.1 GCA_002842255.1 Betaproteobacteria bacterium HGW-Betaproteobacteria-2
TCTTCCCATGCCTATTATTGGAATTGTTGCTGGAGAGGCTTCAGGCGATCTATTGGGCAGTCATCTGATTCGCGCCCTGAAAAAGCGTCGGCCGGACCTGGAGTTTGTCGGTATCGCCGGTCCAAAAATGATGGCCGAAGGCGCCAAAACCCTGTTCCCCATGGAACGCCTTTCCGTGCGCGGTTTTGTCGAAGTGATCCGGCACCTGCCGGGCTTGCTCAAATTGCGCAAGCAACTTGCTCAGCATTTTCTGCAAAACCCGCCTGATCTTTTTATCGGCATTGATGCGCCGGACTTCAATTTTGCACTGGAGCGCAAACTGAAGCAGCATGGCATACGCACGATCCATTACGTCAGTCCGTCGATCTGGGCATGGCGCAAGGGGCGTATCAGGAAGATCAAGGCAGCTGTATCACATATGCTGGCGCTGTTTCCATTCGAGCCGGCCATTTATCAGGCAGCTGATATCCCGGTCAGCTACGTCGGCCACCCTCTGGCAGACATACTGCCACTGGAATCCAGCATGCGAGAGGCGAGAGAAGACCTTAAACTGCAAAATGCCAATCAGGTCATCGCCATGTTGCCCGGTAGCCGCCAAAGTGAAGTCAGGCAACTGGCCAGGCTTTATGTCAGAACCGCCAGACTAATGCTGAACAAACAACCCTCGCTGAAGTTTCTGATACCTTTGGTAACCAAAGAGACCCGTGAGATATTCCAACAGGCGATTTATGACGATAATGCGCAGGACCTGCCATTACAGATTCTATTCGGCCATGCGCATCTTGCCATGCAGGCGGCCGATGCCATTATCGTCGCTTCCGGAACCGCCACCCTCGAAGCTGCATTGATCAAGCGGCCGATGGTCATTACCTATCGCATGCCACGCCTGAGCTGGATGCTGCTGAAGCGTATGAATTACCTGCCTTACGTCGGCTTACCCAATATCCTCGCCAATCGCTTTGTCGTGCCTGAACTGCTCCAGCATGATGCCAACCCGGAAAAACTGGCTGAAACGACCCTGCATCTGATTGAGGACAAGAACTTGATGGCTGAGATTCGCGAAGAGTTCACGCGCATGCACCTGACACTGCGACAGAATACAGAAGAGAAGGCTGCGGATGCCATTTTGGCCTATCTGTAAGGACTCGAAGTCATGCTGATCTGTGGCGTGGATGAAGCCGGCAGAGGACCGCTGGCCGGGGCGGTGTATGCCGCAGCAGTTATTCTCGATCCGCATTACACAATAGCAGGACTGGCCGATTCCAAGACGCTCTCGGAAAGCCGACGTGATTTTCTGGCGGTGGAAATCCGTGAGCATGCCTTGGCTTGGGCGATTGCCAGCAGCAGTGTGGAAGAGATCGACCGTCTGAATATCCTGCAAGCCAGCCTATTGGCCATGAAACGCGCCATCGAAGCACTGAAGAACAAAGAAGGGTCGCTGGTTGTTCCGCATCAGGTTTTGGTTGATGGCCTGCATTGCCCTAAAATCGATATCCCGTCACAGGCGATCGTCAAGGGCGACAGCAAGGAGCCGTCGATTGCAGCAGCTTCGATTCTGGCCAAGACTGCACGTGATGAAGAAATGCGCGAAATGGCGTTACGCTACCCGCAATATGACTTTGCCAGGCACAAGGGCTATCCAACCAAGGATCACATGCAACGACTTGCCGAGCATGGAGTTTCCGCAATACACCGTCGCAGTTATGGACCGGTCAAGAAGCTGCTTGCTGGCAGCTGAGCGCCTTACCTGATTTTCTGTCTGATCGAAACGGCGCCTCGGATCTCACCGGGACTGTAACCGACAGCCTGATCCGCCGGATATTCCTTAGCTAGCAGGGCCTTTACGTTTGCCGAGATATCCTCCGGCTTGCCATGGCATTGCAGACATAACGGTTGCGTGGGTATGGCTCGCATGTAATGGTGCCATTCGCCACCGGCATCCTCATACACTGTAACAAGTTCCAGCGCGCCCGCTGTGCCGTCGCGCTGTTGACGATCAAAGTTCTGAAGTGCGAGCCTTTCGTCCGCTTTCGGCGTTCCCAGGGTCTGGTTGCGGGGTTTCAGTGACACCCGCGAGACCAGCCTGCTGTCATTCGAATATTGTTTGGCCAGAGCGGGAGCCACTTCCTTGCATACGCTAATCGCGCTTTCCGTGCCAGCAGATTCGATCTGCTGCTTCAGTGTACCAGCCAACTGTTGCATGAACTCTTGGGCTACCTTGCGACTATCATCGGTATACGATGCATAAAGGTCTGCATCAGCCCACGAACTGCCAGCCATGGAACAAACCCCTAGGACAATAAACAGTGATTTCAGGTTTGAATTCAGCATTCCAAACTCCTTGCAATCGAATCAGGATTCCATTAGGCGCAATGTAGCGCAATAACCGCTAGCTTGCCAGCAGCAGAAATACGGTAAGCTGTTTCTGCAGGGATGGCGCAGTGAGTTTTTGCCATTCTGCAATCGTTCGTGTTTGTATCAGTTCGCTCTCCAGGGTCAGGTTGCAGGCCACACACAAACGTGTCTGCGGCTGGCAACTGGCCAGAATGTCATCGAACAGATGCTGGTTGCGATACGGAGTTTCGATGAATATCTGTGTCTCATCGGCCTTGGCAGAATGCTTTTCGATTTCCCTCAGTCGCTGATTACGTGCCGATTTTTCGGCCGGCAGATATCCAAGAAAACTGAAACGCTGACCATCAAGGCCGGAGGCAATCAGCGCCAGCAGGATAGACGAAGGGCCGACCAGCGGTTTGACGCGGATCCCGCGGCGATGAGCCAGTGCAACCAGCTTAGCGCCGGGATCAGCAATCCCGGGACAACCGGCTTCGGACATGATGCCGACATCCTGGCCTGCAAGCAGGGGCGCAAGCAGTGCCGGGATGTCCTTGTCTTGCGTGTGCTCGTTCAAGGTGCTCAGTGCCAGTTCACGTACCGGACGCAGCGTCTTGATGCTGCCAAGAAAACGTCTGGCTGATTTTTCGTTCTCGACCACGAAATTTTCCAGTCTGCGGGCAATATTCACGACATCGACAGGCAATACCGGTTCATGGTGATCGTCACCAAGGGTGACCGGGATCAGATAGAGCGTTCCGTACGATGTCGGTGGCATCAATAAATCACCTGAACGCGGTAGGATAGTGTGGTTTGACCGTCTGCCGGCACATCGACCGTCCAGACTGCCGTATTGCTGGCAGCTTTCCTGCTCGGATGGCTGCTGTCGAGGATTTTCCAGTCGCCAGGAATCGGCTCCTGCACGGTCACTGTTACACGCTCCTTCTTGGCATTCTTCAGGACGATCTTATACGCGCTTTCGAATGCGTTGCTCCCTTTGATCGGCCTGGGTAGCTTCTTGAAATTGGTCTGTTTCTTGTCGGCCGTCACGTCGAACGCCTCGCCCAGCTTGAGGCGTACGGTTTCATTGCGAGGGGTGTGATCGATGCGGTCCTCGCCGACGAACTGGGCGTTACCGGCAGTATCCTTTTTGTAGACGCGCATGATGCCTTTCGGCAAGGGCATGCCCAGTTGTGCATTCTCCTTGTTGTCGAATTCGACAAAGACGCCGACCTTCATTTTCTGGCCGAGATCACCATAACTGGACTGGTAGTAATAGTCTGCGCCACGCAGTAGCAGTTCCTTGCGTACCGGTACATTCGTGGCAGAAAGCAGGGCGACCTGCTTGGTCTGGTTTTCTGCAATGGTGGTTGGCCGATCCAGCGTATAGAGGTGATACTCCAGCAAGGCTTCTTCCGCCATGGGCGCAGCGGCAGCCATGTCCATCATTTCCATGGATCTGGATTTTACTGCCATGGGGTATTGTTCATGGACACGGTTGATGTCACCGGCAACCAGTTGCAGACGGGCATCGCGGTAGCTTGTGCCGCTGGTGTTGCTGAGCGTCACCCAGCCGGAAAGGTCCAGTTTGTCATCTGTCGCATTCAGCTCAGCCACATAGTCCGCTTTCCAGCCCAGGCCGCCTGTCAGATAGCTCAACTCCACATCCTGCCTATTGGCGGTCTTGTTGTTCAGTTGCATGACCAGCGTCGGCCGGTCGCGCAGATTGGCAGGTACGTCGTGGTAGACGATACGGCCGGGAATGCCGGTTTCGATGCGGTCGCCCATCTTCAACACTACGCCATTGTTTGCCGCCAGCACTTGCGCCTGCTCTCTGCTTTCTACGCCGGTGGCCGGGTTGATGCTGATGATATCGACCGCCTTGCCGACGAATTTCTCCAGCAGTTTTTGCGGCGTCAGGAGGTCAAAGTCGAAATTCTGCTCGAGCACGGACAGGGAACCGTTCAGGCTACGCAGCAGCGCCGTCTCCGGTCGTATCTGCGCGCTGACATCGCGCAGCGCCAGGCTGTTCAGTCCGGGAGAAAGATGGATGCTGCGTTGATCCTTGACCAGAGCCAGATCCTGATTGTAGATCGTCACCGCCACATGCCGCTGATCATCCAGCGTACTGCGAATTTCATCGGCCAGCGAGGTTGAAATGCCGAACATGAACAGCCCGGCAAGGGAACATGAAAGCAGAGGGGATTTAAGCATTTTTATCTCCAGAAATGGGTTCCAGAACTTTGTTTCGCTATATTACGTCAACGCCTTCGTTCTGCAGCATGCTGATCAGTCTGATGAGTGGCAGACCAATCAGCGCGTTAGGGTCATCGCCCTGCATGGCCTCGATCAGTGCAATGCCCAGGCCTTCGGATTTTGCGCTACCTGCACAGTGATAGGGCTGCTCTTTCAATAGATATCGTTCGATCTGATTTTCACTGAGATTCCTGAACTTCACCCGGTAAGGCACAGCGTCAGCTTGCATGGAACCGGTTGCAGCATTGAATAGACAGAGCGCACTATAAAAAGTTACTTCGCGTCCACGCATCATGCGCAGCTGCCTGACGGCATTGTCGTGAGTCATGGGTTTACCCAGCTGCAGGTTATCCAGTGTGGCGACCTGGTCGCAGCCGATAACCAGCGCGGCCGGATGTTCCTCGGCAATTTTGCGCGCCTTCACTTGCGCCAGTCGCAATGCCGTCTCCTGTGGCAGCTCTTCGTTCAGCGGAGTTTCATCAACATCCGGCGCAATACAGGTAAACGGTAATTGGAGGCGTTCCAGAAGTTCACGCCGGTAGATTGAAGATGAGGCCAGAATCAGTTGAGGTGCATTCATTATATTGGTTTGCCGACAGGGAATAAAAAAGCCGATAGCGTTTACGCTATCGGCCAGAGTTTGAAGCGTTAAGCGATCTGAATCAAGCGGGCTGGATTTCCAGCAGGGTTTCATCCGGAGTCACACTGTCGCCTTTTTTGACATGGATGGCGACTACCGTGCCGGATTTCGGCGCCTGAATTTCGTTTTCCATTTTCATGGCTTCGATCACCAGCACAGGATCACCGGCACTGACCTTGCCGCCAACGGCTACCTTGACGTCCACGATGGTGCCAGGCATCGCCGTGGTGACACAGCCTTCATGGGTTGGACGAGGCCGCTTGCTGCCACCGGACGATGTCGCAACCTTCTTTTTGGCGGTGCCGCCGCTGCCTTCGGCCACTTCGATCTCGCTCAGCGTTTCGACCAGGACTTCCTCGGCTATACCATCAACAGATACATAGTAGGGTCGCTGGTCTTCACCAGGATGACCACTACCGGTCAGCCGGATATGGAAAGTTTCACCATGCAGCGTGACATTGAATTCATTTGGTGCATAGCGCGCATCAGCGGATGCAGGTGTGTGTTTCTCATGCAGCGGTTCAGGCTTCAGGGTGCCGGCATTACGTTCCTGCAGGAAAGTCTTGGCCATTTCCGGGAACATGGCATAAGTCAGCACATCTTCCTCGGTCTTGCACAAGCCTTCAGCATCCTGACGCAGCTTGTCCATCTCGTCTTCCAGCAGATCAGCCGGACGACATTGGATGACCTCTGCCTCACCGACTGCCATGCTTTTCACGGTCTGGTTGACTGCTGCCGGAGCCTTACCGTAATGGCCCATCAGATAGTTTTTGACTTCAGTCGTTACTGATGCATAACGAGTGCCGGTCATCACGTTCAATACGGCCTGTGTACCGACAATCTGTGAAGTCGGGGTGACCAGCGGAGGAAAGCCCAGGTCTTCACGCACGCGAGGGATTTCGGCAAGCACTTCGTCCATGCGCTCAAGTGCGCCTTGTTCCTTCAACTGGTTCGACAAATTGGAGATCATGCCGCCCGGAACCTGGTTGACCAGCACGCGGGTATCAACGCCGGTGAAGTCGCTCTCGAACTGCCAGTACTTTTTGCGAACTTCGCGGAAGTAGGCCGTGATTTCCTGTAGCGCGGCAATATCGAGGCCGGTATCGTACTCCGTGCCTTGCAACGCGGCGACCAGGCTTTCTGTCGATGTGTGGCTGGCGCCTTCGCCGAAAGCGGAGTTGCAGGTGTCGATCATTGTGGCGCCTGCCTCAATACCTTTCAGGAAACACATGGCGGAAAGGCCGGAAGTTGCATGGCTGTGCAGATGAATCGGCAGGCTGACGGAGGCACGTAGCGCTTTCACCAGTTCTGACGTCATCTGAGGCGTTAACAGGCCTGCCATGTCCTTGATGGCCAGCGTATCGCAACCGAAAGCTTCGAGTTCCTTCGCAAGGCCAACGAAATAGGCAATATCATGCACCGGACTGGTCGTATAGCTGATTGTACCTTCAGCATGCTTGTCGGCAGCCTTGACCGATTCAATCGAGACCCGCAGGTTACGCATGTCGTTCATGGCATCAAACACACGGAATACATCCACGCCGTTATCGGCGGATTTTTTGACGAATGCACGCACCACGTCATCGGAATAATGACGGTAGCCCAGCAGGTTCTGTCCACGCAACAGCATCTGGATACGGGTGTTTGGCAGCGCCTTGCGCAATTTTTTCAGGCGCTCCCATGGGTCTTCTTTCAGATAGCGGACACAGGCATCGAATGTAGCGCCGCCCCAAGCTTCCAGTGACCAGAAACCGATGGCATCCAATTGCGGGCAAATGGGCAGCATGTCCTCGGTACGCAGACGCGTCGCTATCAGGGACTGGTGTCCGTCTCGTAAAACCATATCTGAAATATTTACTTTAGCCATATTCTTAACTTGTCACTTTGAATTTAAATGGGTTGTCAGATGCCTTCGTGGGCGGCAATCGCAGCTGAAATGGCTGCGGCAATCATCTCCGGCGGTATATCCGTTGCATAATTCACCAGTTCCGGATGGGTTTCAACAAAGCTGGTATCAAACTTCGCCCGCTTGAAATCCGGATGTTTCAGAATTTCCTGATAATAAGGAATCGTGGTTTTGACACCATAAACCACCATATCATCCAGCGCGCGACGACCACGTTCGATGACGCTGTCCCAGTTCAGAGCCCATACTGTCAGCTTCGCGCACATGGAGTCATAATAGGGCGGAATGACATAACCGCTGTACATGGCCGCATCAATACGTACGCCGGGGCCGCCCGGAGAGTAATAGCGGGTGATCTTGCCGAAACTCGGCAGGAAATCATTCTTCGGATCCTCCGCATTGATGCGGAATTCCATGGCAAAACCGCGATACTGCACTTCATCCTGTTTGTACTGCAACTTCATACCGTCAGCAATGCGTATCTGTTCCTGCACAATATCAATACCGGTAATGCTCTCCGTTACGGTGTGCTCTACCTGCAGACGGGTGTTCATTTCCATAAAGTAAAAGCTGTTATCGGAGTCCAGCAGGAACTCGACGGTACCGGCATTTTCATAACCGACAGCCTTTGCCGCTTTGACCGCAAGTTTGCCGATATATTCGCGCTGTGCCTTGCTGAGTTGCGGCGATGGGGCGATCTCGATCAGTTTCTGGTTGCGTCGTTGAATCGAGCAGTCGCGTTCGAACAGATGAATCACATTGCCGTGACTGTCGGCCAGCACCTGGACTTCGATATGGCGCGGATTGACCACACATTTCTCAAGGAATACTTCCGGTTTGCCGAAAGCCTTGCTCGCCTCTGAAATCACGCGGTCATAGTTGCTGAGCAGTTCCTTTTCATTGTTGCATCGACGGATACCACGGCCGCCGCCGCCGTTGGTCGCTTTCAACATCACGGGGTAGCCGATTTTCTTGGCAAGAGTACGCGCCTCTTCGACATTGGCCAGATTGCCATCGCTGCCAGGTACGCAGGGGATGCCTGCGGCAATCATGGCGTTCCGTGCCTGGATCTTGTCACCCATCTGACGAATGACCTTGGACTTGGGGCCGATGAAACGGATACCACGGCGCGAGCATATTTCAGCGAGCTCTGGATTCTCGGAAAGAAAGCCATAGCCGGGATGCAGCGCATCGCAACCGGAAGCGACCGCCAGATTGACGATATTGTGCGCATTTAGATAGCCGATAACAGGGTCGGAACCGATGTTATAAGCCTCGTCCGCTTTCTTGACGTGCAGGGCATGGCGGTCGGCATCAGAATAGATGGCGACCGACTTGATGCCCATTTCCGAACAGGCGCGGACGATACGTACGGCAATTTCACCGCGATTAGCAACAAGAATTTTTTTGATCACAAACGAACCCGCATCCAAAAAGAAACCAAACTATTGTTTGGCCTGAAAAACCTGATTTTTTGACACAAAATCTCGAAGATTATATCATGCGCCCCCTATGGCTGCATCAATCAATCAGGGCACGGTGATTAACAACATTGAGTTTGCGCAGAAAGCGCTTGAAATTCATGATATA